>CAZQLG010000517.1:0-2053 GCA_964594105.1 uncultured Desulfococcus sp.
GCTTCCTCTCCGACCAGACAGTCTTCAATCAACACCTTTTTACCGGCATCGCCAAAGGCCTTATCTTTTAATATCATTTTAACGGCATTGACAGCTTCTTTTTTTGTCTTGCAGACCAGAACCCCTTTTCCGGCTGCCAGGCCGTCCGCTTTAACAACAATCGGGGTCTTCATTGAATTTATATAGCCTAAAGCCTTATCATAGCTCGTAAATGTTTGGCCCATGGCGGTGGGGATACCGTATTTCAGCATTATTTTTTTAGCAAAAGATTTACTGGCCTCTATTTGAGCGGCTTTTTTAGATGGTCCGAAAACCTTCAACCCCTTTTTTTCAAACAAATCGACAATTCCGTCGGAAAGCGGGGCTTCCGGGCCGACCACCGTCAGGTCAATTAATTCTTTTTCAGCAAACTCGGCCAGACCGATAATATCATCTGCCTTTACTGGAACACATTCTGCCAGCCCTTTCATTCCCACATTACCGGGTGCGCAAAAAATCTTTTTAACTTTTCGATTTTTTGAAATTTTCCATGCTAACGTGTGTTCTCTTCCGCCGCTGCCAACAATTAAGATTTTCATCGGTTTCTTCCTTTCCTAAAAAAACTGCGCGAAGGGTGACCTTTCATTTTTGTAAGTTATAAAATTCAGCGTTTTATGAATTATCGCGATTCCATTCCCAATTCAATCAACCGGTCAATTAACTGAGCAAAAGTCATTCCCGATTTTTCCGCTGCCAGGGGCAGCAAGCTGGACGGAGTCATCCCCGGAATGGTATTGGTTTCAAGAACGTAGATTTCGTCCTCCCTGATAATCATATCCGTCCGGCTGTAGCCCTTGCAAAAAAGCGCTGTATGGGATTTTTTTGCCAACGCACCGGCGCTTTGCGTTAATTTTTCACTGATCCTGGCCGGACAGATTTCTTTCGTTTCGCCGGCTGTGTATTTTGCCTGATAATCAAAAAAATCATATTTTACGCTGGGGACAATTTCAATAATCGGAAGTGCTTCCAAACAAAAATTGCCGATCACCGCACCGGTTATTTCAATCCCCTTAATATATTCTTCCAGCAGAAGGGTATCATCATATTCAAAGGCTTTATCAAAGGCCCTGATCAGATCATTTTTCGAATGCGCGATACTCATCCCGATACTGGAACCGCCACTAACCGGCTTAACAACAATCGGCAGCTTGAGACGGCTGATACAGGTATCAGCATCAATGGCATCCTTTTTATTAAAACTCATATAAGCCGGTGTCGGAATGCCGCACTGGGCATAGATATATTTTGATGCCAGCTTGTTGATGGCCACAGAACTCCCCAGGGGCCCGGAACTTTGATAGGGGATATTCAACAAATCAAGCAGACCCTGGACCGTACCATCTTCTCCGTGGGTGCCATGAAGAATAACAAGGGCCACGTCAATTTTGGGAGCATCAGCAACCAGTTGGGCAATATCTGTTTTGGGGTCATACCGGAATACGGTATATTTATTTTTATCCAGTGCATAAAACACCTGATCACCGCCGGAAAGGGAAACTTCACGCTCTGCAGATGTGCCGCCGGACAGGAGGGCCACTGTAATCTTTTTTTCCATATCAATCTTATTCTATCTCTTTGATTCAATAAATAACGGCTAACAGCTGGGTGGCATTTTTAACGACGCCATAAATTAATTCAGCAGCGACTTTTTCACTTGATCAAATTCTTCGATGGTGATCAGGTTTTTTTCCAGCATGCGGCCAAATTCCGTCAATTCTCTTCTCCGCCGGGTATCCGGATCCGCCAACAGGCGGGCTACCGGTATTACATCGCTTTCAATCACCATCGGCTCGCTCTTGTCATTGGCTATTTTAAAAGAGGCAAGACCGCCGAACAAATTGACTTCAATATTTTTTCCCTTTAATTCAGGAAATGACAGGATTTTCAAAAGCGCTGTGCTGCCTTCTTTTTTCATATATCGATAAAAGAGATAACCGGATACGGCAATCAGGGCGCTGCCGGCTAAAAATATCCAGAGAATGTAATTGACAATTCCACTAAAAAATAAAACCAG
>CAZQLG010000518.1:0-2053 GCA_964594105.1 uncultured Desulfococcus sp.
ATAGAACAAATCGAAACATTTTTTATCATTTAAACATTCTGCCGCCTTGTTCTATAGAAATTCCCCAAAACGCCTCCAATGCTTGCAAATAAGGGAGAACAAATAAGTATGGATAAACATCCCATGCCGATCGAAGCAAACATCCAATACGGCCATCCAGCGTAATAACGTTTATATTCAATCAATTGAATAATATGATAGTAAATGGGTAAAATACTCATAGCAAAAATATAAAATCCCATACGTGCTTTTGAAAAATTTGAAAACACGGCCAAAATCAACGCAAATAAAAACCCCAGCACATAGTCGGATATATGGGAAAGGGCCATCAAATAAAGATCTAACAAAACTTGAGAAGACGTATATTCCCGCATAAACGCCATTGCACCCGGGACCGCCGGAGTAATAACAAAGGTAAAAATATACGTTGAAAGATACCAGGACAAAAACCCTGATATTGCCCAAATTAGTGTGATTACGGGATACATCACATGGCAGCCTGATATTTCGGCCCGACAATCAATAAATTATTGGGCAAAACCGACTGCACCTTTTCCATCATGCTGCCGAACAGCATTTCCTTGATAACCCCGTGTCCATAAGCACCCATAACCACAAGGGCATCATGGGGCACATTGTAAAGGTTGACTGAAAAAGCACCGGAATCAAACGCCTCCCAGTTCCTCACGTACTGCTCCATCTCCCTGGCAAGATGATTCTTTTGGATAATCTCCTTGTAATAACCGGATGAATATTTTCCCAGTTGCGTGTAAACATCCATCGGCAGACCGGATAAACGACTGATACGAATCCCCAGACGAAATGCGTTGATGGCATTGGCAGAACCACCAAACATAACGCTGATTGATTTCCATGGCTTATATACAGTTCCGACAATGAGCACCGGGAACCTGGCCGAATGCACGATCCGCCGGACCCGTGGACCGATGTAACCCAAACCAATTTTTGAGGAAAGATCACTGATTGTCCGGGGACAGCACATAAAGTCAAAATTGACCGGAATATCTGGCAGCGTGGAAGCCGTAAAATTTTTCGGTTCAATAAAATCCGGTTCCGGCAGTCCCTGAGAACGGACAATTTCCACCGCATGCGCACGAGCGGTTTCCGGAGCGATCAGATAGGAATCATCCAGATCAATCTGGACCACATCTTTTTCAAAATACATTAGAAACTTAATAAATTCAGGAAGATAAATCACCGGATGAACGCCGATTGATTCGCAGAAATACATTGACTGAAGCAAAACCTCCCGGCCGATGGGCGTATTTCTAAAAATATGAAGCAGTCTTGTCTCCATTGTTTTTCCCCTGTAAATTAATGGTAATACTCTCAAAAAAATACCCGGATGGCTAAGTTAAAAGTTCTATATACAAGGCGTAATAATTTTTCAGACAAGAAATCATACATGTAGTATCTTGAGTGGCTGAAAAATCAATACAACGCAGTAGATGGGACTTTTAACGACGCCATCAATGATTCGTCTGGACAATCAGTTCATTACGATACTTATCCAGCAACGTCGCCTTGGAAATCATGCCGATAAACTGGTTATTTGCAACCACCGGCATACTGAAAAGGTTGGCGGCATCCATTCGATCCAGAACATCTGACAAATCATCATCTAAACCAACTGTTTGTACCTGCGTATCCATAATCTGTTCTAAAAAAACAGTTTCATAAAATAATGGATCAAAAAGATATTCCCGGATATCATCTAAGTGGATTAGCCCAAGAAATTCCCGGCTATTTTCATCTTCTACCGGGAAAAAATTTCTATGCGATTTTTGCATAATTTTTACAAAATCTCCCAGTTTCATATCCTTGGTTACGACAATACAGTCCTTTTCAACCAGCTCACTGACACACAAATCCGCCAATACCCTGGCATCAGTTCGGGGACGAAGGAAATGGCCCTTCTCCACCAGATCCTTCATATAAAAAGATGCCGGTTCAAACGAATGGCATAACGTTGTAGCAATCGCGGAAACCAGAATCAACGGCAGGATCACTTCATACCCACCGGTAATTTCAA
>CAZQLG010000519.1:0-2053 GCA_964594105.1 uncultured Desulfococcus sp.
TCATAGATTAGAAGTGCATCAGCAGTTGTACCCTCGTGAACGGGTGCGATTAATTTATCAAAATAAAGACTGAGCGATGAAAAAAAATCCAAAAACCATTATTGCGGGCGTTCTCCAGTTTGACGTAAAATCCGGAGATATTGACGCAAACCTGACATCGGTAACCAATGGCATTGCTCGGTTGGGCGAAAAAGGGTCACACATCGCTGTGCTTCCTGAATTGTGGTCCGCCGGATTTGGCAGCCCGTCGCAGCTCATTTTACAGGCTGAAAAAACACCTCAAATACTTGAAACTCTCAGCCAACTTGCAAAAAAGCACCATATGATCATTGCCGGTTCCCTGCCGGAAAAAGACGGGGACGGTCTATACAATACCATGATGATAATTGACAAAGACGGGACCATGGCCGGAACGTATCGGAAAATTCATTTATTTTCATCCATTGGTGAAGACAAAGCCTTTTTTCCCGGTAACCAGGCCGTTGTATGCAACACATCATGCGGCTTGATCGGCTTGATGACCTGCTATGATCTTCGTTTTCCCGAACTGTGCCGTTCATTAGCGCTTGCCGGCGCCCGGATGGTCATTGTATCCGCCCAATGGCCGGGGAGCAGAATTGCCCACTGGGATACCCTGCTTGCAGCACGCGCCATTGAAAATCAGATATTTATGGCCGCATCAAACCGTGTGGGAAAAGATGGCGACCTGACATTTAACGGTCATTCCCAGATCCTATCCCCGAACGGAGAGGTACTCGCTCGTATCATCGACCAGACGGCTGAAACCACCGCGCAAATAAACTTTAGTGAGATTGATATGATACGTAAGCGATTTGACTGTTTAAAAGAAAGGGTCCCGGCTGCCTATACGTCATGATATTAAACAATAAAAACGGTCTTCAATTTTTTACATTTTCAAAATTAAGTGTTTTTAAAAATGTCCGCCATGGGATATTCACCCGTAACCATGGGATCAGCTCAGGTGACTATCATAGCCTAAACGTAGGGCTTTCGGTTGGCGACAAAAAAGAATCGGTTGAAAATAACAGGCAAATCATTGCCCGGGGTCTGGACACGCAAAAACTTGTTTTTTCAAATCAAGTCCATAAAACCGGCATTCTGGTTTTCAAAAAAAGCGATAGACACCGATCATTAAAAGCAGATGACATACCTTCTGCAAAAGATGCGATAATCACGGATATTCCCGGCAAAACCCTTGCCATCCAGCTGGCGGACTGCCAGGGAATACTTTTGGTTGATCCGAAAAATAAAGTGGTGGCCAACGTACACTCCGGCTGGCGCGGCAGTATTAAAAATATCCTCGGTGCATGCGTTACATCCATGCAGTCCGAATTCGGGTGCCGACCGAAAAATATTTATGCCGGCATATCCCCGTCACTCGGCCCCTGCTGTGCTGAATTTATTCATTATCAGCAGGAAATACCCAAAAAATACTGGCGCTATAAAAACACGTTTGATTATTTTAATTTTTGGAAGATCAGTACACACCAATTGCACGAAGCCGGAGTCATGCCTGAAAATATTGAAATATCAAATATTTGTACAAAATGTAACAGCCATTTGTTCTTTTCTTTTCGCCAAAAAAATCAAACCGGAAGATTTGTTTCTGTTATCGGCTTGAAATAGATATTTAAATATATTAAATCAATTTTGACGGCTTCGTAAAAAGCCCAAATTCTGTGTTGCGCTGCATCCTTCGCACTTCAAAGTACGCTAAGTACTAATCATTGCTCAAGATTTGCGCGCCTTGAATTTGAACTTTTATACTTTGCCGGCGAAATCTGACTTTTTACGGGATTATCAACTTTGACATGAAATCATTTGCCAAAAAACATCAGGGAATCGCGAAAATAATCTGGAACAAACCGGAAAACCGCGCCTATTACCGGATCGGCCTGGCCTGCAGCGCTGTATACGAAAATGCCCGGCCCGGCCAGTTTGTTACGCTTCACCTGCCCGGGAACCTGACGCCCCTGCTGCGCCGCCCCTTTTCCATCCATCGTCTGATTAAAGAAAACAAACGTGTTACCGG
>CAZQLG010000520.1:0-2047 GCA_964594105.1 uncultured Desulfococcus sp.
GATAGATCTTTTTTTCAGGCGGCCGAAATGCTTGATGTGGAGGCACGTTTAATTGGTTGAAGGCAAGTCAATGAATTCAGAACGATTGCTGCTTGATACAGATAACAAGGGAAACCTGAAGGGATTGCCGAAATTTCCTCCTAACAAAAAGGTGGAAGCCATTTTTCTGGTGGTTGACGAACCGGATCAAAAAACAACAGGTGCACGTCGTCTTCCACATCGGGATATTGCCGGAAAAATTCAGATAATGGGCAACATATTTGACAGCGTTCCTGAAGATGACTGGAATTTGCCCGAATGATCAGAATGGAAACACACATCTGGCTGTGGTGGGTTAATGAAGATCCCAGCCTTCTTGGGCAGGTCAGAAAGGATCTGATCCAAAGCGCTTCGATTGTTGCAGTTTTTCTGCAATAAGTTGTTTTGAAGTTGCATGGCTTGATGCACATACTCGGATTCAATTGCCCTGTAGCAGAACAGACTGGTTTGAAAAAGCAAGAGAACATATCTTTATGATGAAATCTGATGGTATGAATTTTGTAAAGAAATACTCATTGACGATCGAAATGGTATACCGTAAATTATAGTTATCAATAGTTTGGAACGGGTTGCTCGGGTTATACAAAAGCCGCATCCCGCTATACGAATATTTTGGAGGACATTATGAAAATAACTTTAAATCCGCAATATGTCATCGACAAACAGCAAAATCCCAAGGGGGTTCTTTTAAGCATTGAGGAATGGGAACAACTTATGGAAGAACTTGAAGAGCTTGATGATATACGTGCTTACGATTTGGCAAAAGCGGGTTCACAGGAGGCAATCCCGTTCAGGCAGGCTATGCAGGAACTCAGGAAAAAAGATATCTAAAAGTGACATATACGATTGAAATCTTGCGTTCAGCCCAAAAACAGCTTTTAAAAATTGAGCGTCAAGACCAATCACGTATCATTGAAGCCATCCGCAAATTAGCAGAAAATTCTCGTCCGTCAGGCAGCAAAAAGCTCTCTGCAAGGTCGGCATTTCGAATTCGTACTGGCTCTTACCGGGTGATTTATGAAATTCACAATGATCGACTGCTTGTATTGGTAATCTCAATTGGTCACCGGAGAGATGTGTATCGACGGTAGGTTTTTTTCGGCTTCCTTGCCATCAATTGATAGATTCCCGGCTACCTATTGCGATTTGTCTAATTCATAGCTCAAACTCAATTTCTATGCCCCGTATGGTGATTTGTTGCATGATGCACCTCCTGATTTTACCTAATTAGTCGCTGAACGAAAACCCTGAATCCAAGTTGTCACTACGAGGAGTGAGGAACGGGCGACGTAACTTCTCAATAAGCTCGGGCAAAAATACTGGATTCCCGCCTTCGCTGGAATGACATAACCTCTATTCATCATAAAAGAATCGACTGTCGTCATACCCGCGAAGGCGGGTATCCAGGAAAATAGTCCCTTTATTTTGACGGCTCAATGAGTTCAACTTGAGCGAAGTGGATAACCATAAAAGATTGATGGGGCCGCGCACCACTTTAAAAACAAGGACTTCCGCAGGGCAGGCCGGGGGTTTTTCCCGGCAATCGGTATTTTCCATTTGTCGGGAAAGAATCCCGACCTGCGATTTTCTTCACCGACACCAGGACTTTATTCGGGAGTCGATTGATTCGGCCATAGTTGCCCTACCAAAAGCGTTAAAATATCATCGAACTCAAAAAAATGATAGAAATACATCAACTCAAACCCCAAAACAATCTTCATTCTAATGTGGGTTTTTGTAAAGGTCGTCATGGTCAAGAATGCGTAATAGTTTTAAAGGGAGTGTCCAGTCCGGTGCCCCGGTTTTCTGGCAGGCGGAAGGTTCAAAGGATATTCTGTATTTCTTATCGACATGGGCGGCCCAGGCTGTCAGGTCATTTGTAATGCGTTCAACATTCAAACCCGGATGACGAGGGTTTACTTCCAGAAATTTTAAAGATTTAGCATTTTTTTTCAACAGAATTTTATCTTTTTTGAATTTTTCCAAATCAGAAACGAATTTTTTATTC
>CAZQLG010000521.1:0-2044 GCA_964594105.1 uncultured Desulfococcus sp.
CGAAGCCATGCTTCAAAATGATACCGGCGTGATGGCTGCCTCAACCGCGTTTGGAAAAACCATTATCGGTATTTATTTGATTTCCCAAAGATGCGTCAATACATTGATTTTGGTTCATCGTAAACAGCTTCTTGATCAATGGATATCACGATTAAAAGCATTTCTGGAAATTCCGGAGGATGCCATTGGGCAAATCAGCGGTGGAAAGTGGACACCCACTTTTAAAATAGACGTTGCCACGATCCAGAGTCTCAGGAAGAAAGGCATTGTCAATGACGTTGTTGGACAATACGGGCACCTAATTATAGATGAATGTCACATTGTTCCGGCAAGGAGTTTTGAGATTGTTGTCCGGCAGTGCAAAGCTCTATATATTACAGGCCTTTCAGCCACTGTGATCCGAAAGGACGGTCATCATCCCATCATATTTATGAATTGTGGGCCGGTTCGGTACCGGGTGGATGACAAAAAGCAAGCCGCTCAGCGGCCGTTCCACCACAAAGTGTTTATCCGTAAAACGAAATTCAGTCTACCAACTGAACTTCTAAATAAGGAGACGCTTCAAATCCATGAAATCTATAATGCGATGATCGAAGATGAAGAGCGCAATCAAATGATTGTTACAGATGTGATCAATGCCATTAGCCGAAAGCGATCCCCTATAGTATTAACAGAAAGAATCCGTCATCTTGAGAAACTGGCTTCTATGCTTTCCCCGCATACTCGAAACCTCTTGATTCTGAGAGGCGGCATGGAGGAAAAGCAGCGCCGTATAGTAACAGAAAAACTCCAATCGATTCAGGATGACGAAGAACGGTTGATTATCGCAACCGGTCGTTATCTGGGTGAAGGATTTGATGACAACCGATTGGATACGCTTTTTTTGACTCTCCCGGTATCATGGAAAGGGACGATAGCGCAGTATGCGGGCCGGCTGCATCGTCTGCATAAAATGAAAAATGAGGTCTTAATTTTTGATTATTCAGACCTCGAGTTGCCCATGTTGGAAAAAATGCATAAAAAAAGACTTTCTGGATATCGGTCGATCGGATATGAGATAGATGATACTGTGATAATGTAACTTATTGTGAGATCTTAATGCATTAAAGACATTGATACGGAACTCGCCAGTGAATTGGCGTTTCTGGCCAATTACGGCGAGATTAAGAGGGCTATCCAGGAGATTATGGATATGCCTGACCGGCAGATCGACCTTTTTATTCGCTTTTGGCTGCAAAACAACGGCCGGCTCTCCAGACGGAAACGCGCAAGCCACTTCGGCTCTCTGTCGGATGAAGAAATCGCTCGCATGGAACAGGCCGTTCAATCCTCATACGGAAACAAGTCAACCCAAACCAGCGGTCGATTTCTTTATTTGTAAACATGCCCGTTTTTGCTTCAATAAATTTTTCAAAGGCAAAAACTTTGGTTCCGGCAAATCATTCCAAAAAAACCACTCCCATTTTTCGCATTTTTCCGGCTCTTTTAACTCAAGAGCACCTTTATCATATTCTGAAATCACGAATAGGGTAACATAATGCTTTTGATCTTCTCGGAAAATGTCGTTGGTGAACGTGCCGTACCTGATATTTTTGATGTGAATTCCTGTTTCTTCAAAAACTTCCCGTTTGGCGCATTCTTCAATGGACTCCTTATATTCTAAATGACCCCCCGGGAATGCCCAGGTTCCCGCTCCATGAGCGTTTTTTCTTTTGCCCAGCAACACCTTATTATTTTTAATGACAATCGCTGCCACTCCAATTAAGGGTCTCATGCCCATGTTAATCTCTCTCAAACCCATTAAAACGCTATGGTGAAAACCTTATGTATCAACCCGTCTTCAACCAATCCAGACACTTATTTAAAACCTGGACCTGAACATCCTTTTCAGTCCTCGGATCAGATTTGAGCAACTTGAATGAATGATCCCCACCGTCAATTATATCCAGATCCCATTGGCATACCAGCTTATCCAGAACGCCATTGAGCCGGCTTAAATCACATAATGAATCTCTGGTGCCCGCAAAGAACAGTACCGGCACTT
>CAZQLG010000522.1:0-2039 GCA_964594105.1 uncultured Desulfococcus sp.
TTCCGAAATATCCCGGATTGAAACGCCGCTGGCCAAATATGAAACCGGTAAATTTATTGCTTGCGGAGAAAAAGAGCTGGCGGTCAACGAAATGCTGGTGATTGGTGACAAGCAGAGAACGTTTCATTTACAGGTGGCAACGGACGCGAACGGGAATCTGGATTTGGACACGGTATTGGCGGATCAAGATCGGGTCCTGAATTTGACCATTAGCCTGGCATCGGATCAAACCCGGGCGGTTTCGTATATTTATACCCCCAGTCAATAAGGGCTTACGGGTGTCAAAAGATTTAATTGAAAATATTTAAGTAATGATGCCGGAAAATAAAGACAAGTATATCCTTGCCATTGATCTAGGCACGTCAGGTCCCAAGTCCGCACTGGTTAGTACCGCTGGGGAAGTGATTGATTCCGCATTTGTTGAAAATGACCTTTATCTGTTGCCGGATGGCGGCGCAGAGCAGGATCCGGAAGAATGGTGGCAATCCATTCTTGAAACATTCAAGATTATATTAAGTAAAAAACTGGTTCCCATCGAAGATATTATTGCCATCAGCTGTTCCACCCAGTGGTCCGGCACAGTGGCGGTGGATAAAAACGGGGAGCATTTAACAAATGCCCTGATTTGGCTCGATTCTCGCGGTAGCGAGTATGTGAAGGAAATATCAGACGGCCTGATTAAACTTGAAGGGTATGGCATATCAAAGATACAGCGATGGCTGCGATTGACCGGCGGGGCTCCCAGCCATTCCGGAAAAGACTCCATTGCCCATATTTTATATCTTAAAAATCAGCGGCCGGATATTTATCATAAAACCCATAAGTTTCTTGAACCCAAAGATTATATCAACCTGCGGCTGACCGGAAAGTTCGCTGCATCCTATGATTCCATAACCCTTCACTGGGTGACGGATAACCGGGATATCAACAATATCACCTATGATGACCGGCTGATCCGGATGTCAACTATTGATAAAGACAAATTGCCGGATTTAAAACAGGCCACGGATATTCTGGGCCCGTTAAAACAAGAAGTGGCTGAGGAACTGGGGCTCCGCCCAGGTGTGGAGGTTATTTTAGGGACCCCTGATGTTCAGGCAGCAGCAATCGGTTCCGGTGGTGTGGCTGATTATGATGCCCATTTTTATATTGGCACCTCATCCTGGCTGACTTGTCATGTGCCGTTTAAAAAGACCGATATTTTCCACGGGATTGCGTCTTTGCCATCGGCGATTCCCGGCAGATATTTTGTGGCCAATGAACAGGAAACCGCCGGTGCCTGCCTGACATTTTTACGGGATAACATATTTTTTCATAAAGACGATTTGCTGGTTGGAGACTGTCCGGCAAATGTGTACCAGATATTTGATCAGATGGCTGAAAAAATTGCTCCGGGCAGTGGAGGGATCATTTTTACGCCGTGGCTTTACGGAGAACGGACCCCATTAGATGATAAATACGTTCGTGGCGGTTTTTTCAACCAGTCCCTTGAAACCACCCGGGAACACATGGTTCGGGCGGTTCTGGAAGGGGTGGCGTTTAATGGCCGCTGGCTGCTGGAAGCAGTGGAAAAATTTGTTAAAAGACGCCTGGAGACGGTTCGGATGATTGGCGGCGGGGCAGCATCGGATATCTGGTGCCAGATACATGCGGATATTTTTAACCGGGAAATACTCCAGATCAAAAAACCCATCCTGGCCAATGTCCGGGGGGCAGCGTTTCTCGCATCCGTTGCCATGGGACACATGCGTTTTGAAGATGTCACAGATGCGGTGGAAGTCGGAAAAGTTTATTCTCCCAATTCGGACCATATCGGCCTCTATGATCGAATTTTTAAAGAATTTAAGACTATTTATAAACGAAACCGTCGGGCATATGCGCGGCTGAACAAAGTATAAAGTATATTAATCGGAGGAACCAGTGGACATTCAAACAATTATGGACAAATACTTATCCCGTCTTCCTCAGGGGCTTGCCATCTGGATATTTAATATCATCAAAAATATTCCGTTTGTCAAAAAGACCATTCAAAAAGAATT
>CAZQLG010000523.1:0-2039 GCA_964594105.1 uncultured Desulfococcus sp.
GTTAAAGTTAAAGATAATAAACTGATGTTTAATTATTCCTGATTTCCGGCATGCCAATTTTTCGTTTGTCTGAAAAAAATTCATTCCCATCCCCGCATTTTGCAGAACCCGAGGGTCTGCTGGCAGTGGGGGGGGATTTGAGTGTAAAACGGCTTTTACTGGCGTATCAAATGGGAATTTTCCCATGGTTCACCCAAGATGAACCCATCCTTTGGTGGTCCCCGGATCCTCGCTTACTGCTATATCCTTCTGCTGTTCATGTTTCGAGGCGTTTAAACCGGAGCATTCGCCAGGGAGCATTTAAAATAACCTGCGATACGGCTTTTGATCGCGTGATTTTTGCCTGTGCGTCTGTTCGCGTGAAAAATTTTCAGGAAACATGGATTGGGGATGAAATGATCGATGCGTATTGCCGTCTTTTTGAATCCGGGTACGCCCATTCCATTGAAGTCTGGTATCAGGGTGAACTGGCCGGCGGTCTCTACGGCCTTTCTCTGGGCGGCAGTTTTTTTGGTGAATCCATGTTTTCGTATGTCAGCAACACGTCCAAAATAGCGCTTGTGTCATTGTGCCGTTTTTTAAATACGGTGTCTTTTGATTTAATTGACTGCCAGGTCAAAACAGATCATTTAAAACAAATGGGGGCGGTGGAAGTATCACGATCCCATTTTTTAAAGCGACTACAGCTATCCTTGGCCCGGAAGACTTTAAAGGGGAGCTGGAAAATCGCATTTCAGGGATTTTGCGATAGATGCGGATATAGCATGAAGTGACTAAAGTGAGTTAAATTGCCTAAAGTTAAGGACTGCTTTCAACGCGAGATCATTTTTATTATAAAAATTGGCAATGCCGAAGGCAGTAACCATAATCACGCCTTGGCGTGGCGCACTTCAAATTTTAGTTCACTTTTAATTTTCCCGGGTTATCCGGGTTAAGTTATGGTGAAAAGGAGATACCATGACACACAAACCTGAACGAAAATTTTACCTCAAACAATTTAAAGCCATCAGTAATGCCATTTCAACCTATGAAGATTTTAATCTTCTGGTTAATCATTTGGTCGAAGGTGTTTGTCGGACGTTTAAAGTTCAGGGCTCCAGTATTTTGATTCTGGATCAAATCGAACAGCAGCTGTTTCGCGTCAGCACGCATGGAATTAGCGACACGTACCTGAACAAGGGGCCGCTTTTTAATGATGATAAATATTGCTCGCTTGGTACGGGAAAAGTGGAACTGATCAAAGATATTCAGCATGATGACCGGATTCAGTATCCCGAGGCCGCAAAAAAGGAAGGTATTGTTTCGATGATGGGTATTCCCATCAAGTACCGGACATCAGTCATCGGGGTTATAAGGATTTATCACAGTCAGGTTCTGAATTTTCATGAATCAGATGTGGATTCTTTATGTGTTTTGGGCAATCAGCTTGGGCTGGTTATTGAAAACAACGGCCTTAAAAACTTCGTCGATCATGTCAATATGGCATTTGAGCAGTTGCCGCCCCGCCTGATTCGGGGATATTGCAGGTAAAGCCATTAAAAATACCGGAAAAAGGAAGGAGGAATGATTTGTCAAATTCTTTGCTTATTCCATTAAACGATTCTGCCGGTTCCAGGGCGGTTGTCGATTTTTTAATCAATATGTCCTTTTGCCCTGAAGGGTGCCGCATCATGTTAATTCATGTATTTCGTAAACCGACATCCGGCGAGGAACTGATGGGGAAAAAATTTATGGATGAACAGCCGGCCAAGCATAGAGCATTGCTCGAAAAAGCAAAACAGCGGCTGGTCTCCGAAAAAGGGATTGATTCCCATCAGATTGATATACAACTCTTGACGGATCAGTATCCATCGGTTACGGAAGGAATAATCGATTTTTTTAAAAAAGGTCAATATGATATGGTTGTCATTGGTCGTAAAAAAATGTCAAAATCAGAAGAGTTTATTATGGGAGACATCAGTGTGAAGCTGGTTCGTTCGTTGGATAAAACTTCCATTCTTGTAGTTAAGCCCGGTTAATTAAATTTGATAACGGATATT
>CAZQLG010000524.1:0-2038 GCA_964594105.1 uncultured Desulfococcus sp.
TACTGTCTTTATCAAATCGGAGCCTTGAAATGGTCCGTGTGATTGCAACATAAACAAGGTTGAATTCATCCGGATCAAGAGAATTTGAATTGATCATTGAGTTGTTTTCAACAAAAGATGGGAAATCTGACATTAAATGAACGTTTTGCCATTCAAGGCCTTTAGCTTTATGAACCGTTGTCAGCAGAACTTCGGCTTCTGGCGCATCCACCGCTTTTTCTGATAGCATTTTTACCAGATTCGGAATGCTGAATTTATAATTATCAACGACCTTGCAGATACTCATCAGTTCAATGTCTTCGACTGCCCGGGCATAGGCTTTGAGATCATTGTACCGGGCAAAACGTTTAATATATTTATCTGAAATTCGATCATGATTCGATGCGAAGAGATAATAAATATCTCTGATTCTATTCAGTCGATAGCCTTGTATCCCTCCAACAAAACCGATTTTATGCGTACCGGATAGCTGGACGGCTTTGTCAAAAACAGCGGCATTGGTTCGGGCGATTACCGTATAGCATTTCGGATTCCATTTGGGTTTTCCACCGTTCCCGGCAGGGGTTCCAACAACTGATTTTTTTTCACCTTTAAATATGTGAAGTACCATATTGGCAACCGTTGCCACTTTGTTATCAAAACGGAAACTTTTCGTCAGATAAAATGTTTTGGTTGTTTTTATCGTATTTAAAGTGTCTCTGGCTCCCCGGAAACTATAGATCTGCTGATGACTGTCACCCACCAGGATAATTGAAGACGGCTGTTTTAGCATACCTGGTTGGGTTTGTGACATGATGATGGTACTTGTCACCGGGTTAATATCCTGTGCTTCATCTAACAGAATACAATCAAAATTCAGTCCGGGTTCCTTTAACTGATAGAGTTTAAGATAACCGTCGTGAAGCATTCCAATGTGGTCATCTGAAGCATCGCACATCATGCGGCCTAAACGGTTTGCCAGTTTAATAAAATTCGGAAGGATCTCTTTTTGTTGGTCATAAAATATTTTGGCAGGATACGGGATATGAAATTTTGACACTTTTGGCGCAGATGAAACCAGATAATTATTTAAAGTATCGATTGTAAACTTGGCATCTTCAAATTTATCCAGCTTGAGTACATCCATAACCGTATTTGCCTTGAATCCGGAAACCAGACGATTTTTATGCCGATAACCGATGGCAGAAAATGCAAGGGAATGAGATGTCTTTGAGATAACATTTTTCGGAAATTTCTCTGCTGCTTCAAGCTGAACACTTTTATTAAATGCGACATATAAAAAACGCATCGTCGGTCTTGCCTGTGTATATTCAACCAGTGTCGATGTTTTGCCTGTTCCGGCAAATGCGATTACTTTCAGGCTTTCGCCAGGGGAAAGATCGCAGTTTATTATTTTATTTTGTTCTTTGGTCAGGTGAATCATTTTTTAGGTCCGCAGATTAAAACGCATCCGGGAAAATATCGCGAAATTCTTTCGGCAGAGGAGTTATTTTTGAAGTTAGGACATTAATCAAAACAAACCCTGTTTTGGCCAGAACAATCAAATCGTCAGTGGCCGGGCGTGTGACCCGGAAAATAATATCGCCACCATATTTATTAAAATCCATGACACCGACATCAAACCGTAAAATATCATGCCCAAAGGCAGATTGCTTATAAGCAGCCATCAAATCAGTAACCAGAAGATTCAATCCCTGGTCACGCCAGTTTTCGATTTCAAAATGATACAAGAAACGTGAACGTGCTTCAGACAAAAGGGCAATCATCTGATCATTGCCGACATGAGAGCCGACATTCAAGTCTGTGAAACGAACAGTCAGGGTGGTGGTAAAATAAAACTGTTCAGGTAAATTTAATTCAACGCGTGCCATGTGAACTCCATAGATTATATTCTATATTTTAAAGATTAAGGAACTTAATCAATAGGAGGGCATCTGTCAAATACATCTATAAGAATCAAACGCCGACCATTATTAATTCGCGGTGGAGATAAATGCTGCTTAAAAGTTTTCAGGATGATTGAAGAGCATAAGGATCG
>CAZQLG010000525.1:0-2038 GCA_964594105.1 uncultured Desulfococcus sp.
GGAGCATACGAATGTATGTGAGCATTTTGAATCAGCGCGCAACGCCGTCAATTGGACGCAAGATGTATTGGTGTGTTGACTTTTAGTTTACTTCGCGGGTTTTGAAGAAAGAAACCTCCGGCCACTGCTCCATGCAATGGTTGAGTTGCCATTCACTGGTGGTCAGAAAAGAAAGACAGCTTTCCGCGTCTTGGGCCAGGTTGTTTTTGTATTTTTTTTCAAATTCCGCCATTTTTTTCCGGTCATCACAGGCAATCCATCGGGCCACATTAAAATCCACCGGTTCATAAATAGCATCCACCCCGTACTCCGCCTTCAGGCGGGCCATGGTCACGTCAAACTGCAAAATGCCCACAGCACCTAGAATATAATGATTCCCAGAAATTGGTTTGAAAAACTGGACCGCTCCTTCTTCGGATAGCTGAATCAGTCCTTTCTGGAGCTGCTTGGCTTTTAGCGGGTTTTTTAATATCACGCGCTGGAAATGTTCCGGTGCAAAATTCGGGATCCCGGAAAATTTTAAGGGCTCTTTTTCCGAAAACGTATCCCCGATTTTAATGGTGCCATGGTTGTGGATGCCGATAATGTCCCCGGGAAACGCTTGTTCAACGTTTTCCCGGTCCTGGGCCATGAAGATGGTGGCATTGGCCAGAGTGATCTCTTTTCCGATGCGGTGGTGAAAAACTTTCATGCCGCGGCTGAATTTTCCCGAGCAGATCCGGACAAACGCGATCCGGTCCCGGTGGGCCGGGTCCATGTTGGCCTGGATTTTAAAGGCAAAGCCTGAAAAAGGACGTTCATATGGCGAAACATCCCGGGATACAGCTGCCCGTGGTGATGGGTGGGGGGCCATTTCCACAAACGCATCCAGCATTTCCCGGACACCGAAATTATTAATGGCGCTCCCGAAAAACACCGGCGTCTGGCCGCCATTTAAGAAATGTTCCAGTTCAAACGGGTTGGCCGCCCCTTCAAGCAGTTCAATATCATCCCGTAATTCATCTGCCTGGCTTCCCAGCAACCCATCCAGTGTCGGGTCGGACAGATCATTAATGATAACACCGGCCTGGCCGAGTTTTTCCTGGCCGGGTTCAAATATGTGCAGTTGTTTTTGAAAAAGATTGTAAACCCCTTTAAATCGTTTGCCCATGCCGATTGGCCAGGACATGGGGGTGCATTCAATCTGGAGTTTGTCTTCGATATCATCCAAAATTTCAAGGGGGGTTAAGCCTTCCCGGTCCAGTTTGTTGATAAATGTGATAATCGGGGTGTTGCGCATCCGGCAGACTTCCATGAGTTTTTCTGTCTGCGGTTCCACGCCTTTGGCGTTGTCAATGACCATCAGGGCACTGTCAACCGCTGTGAGCACCCGGTAGGTATCTTCGGAAAAATCCTGATGCCCGGGCGTGTCCAGCAGGTTGATTTCAAAGTCACGATAATTGAATTTCATGACCGATGAAGTCACGGAAATCCCGCGTTCTTTTTCAATAGACATCCAGTCGCTGGTGGCATGTCGAGCGGCTTTTCTTGCCTTAACAGACCCGGCTTGCTGGATGGCCCCGCCGAAAAGCAGAATTTTTTCAGTTAAAGTGGTTTTACCGGCATCCGGATGGCTGATAATGCCGAAAGTGCGCCGGCGGTTAACTTCTTTTTCGTAATAACGGTCCATAATGTATATGTATATAACTCCTGTATAGTTAGTGGCCGAACGAAAACCACTAATTTTCCCAATTTCTGCGTTGGGCTCAAATTTTAATCCTCAAAATACTTCATGTATTCCTCCGGTTAAACCAGTTGTAAAATTTGGTCGCCCGCCTTGAACTTGGAAAAATTTTCAGGTTTTCGTTCAAGCACTAGTTAAATTCATCAATACGTGATGCCTGAAATTATCTTGTATGTATTGCGCCCAAATTGATTAAACGCAGCATGTTTTAAACTGTCTTGAATAATGAGATAAAGTATAGGGAATTCAGGACGATCGAAGAAGACATTGTTTCAGGAATCGCACCGTATCAATATATAACGGGTTTGTAAAGTA
>CAZQLG010000526.1:0-2036 GCA_964594105.1 uncultured Desulfococcus sp.
ATCAATGCCATTTCCGCGGCCATGAATTCCGAAGAAAAATATATTCTTCTCTCTACGCAATCTGATGCGGGAAAAGAGACACCCAAGGAAAATGAAATCAACCGAATCGGAACGATTGCCAAAGTTCTGCAAATGCTCCGACTTCCGGACGGAACCGTAAAAACCGTTGTCGAAGGAAAGCACCGCGCCCGTATTGTTGATTTCAAAGCAAACGAAAGCTTTTTTGAAGTTAACCTTGAAATCATCGCAGAACCAGACATTGATCAAAGTGAAAAAGAAGCATTTTTCAGAAATATCAATTCATTGCTGAAAGAATATTCACAACTGAATAAAAACTTTTCAAACGACACGATGAAAAACATTTCCGTTATTACGGATCCGGTTAAAATGATATACACCGTTGCCGGTCACTTCTCCTTTAAAACCGCTGCAAACCAGTCTTTGCTGGAAACCACCGCCATCAGTGAACGTCTCACCCACTTAATTGAATTGATTAAACAGGAAATCATTATTCTGGAGACTGACAAGCTGATCAAAAGCCGTATTAAAGAACAAATGGAGAAAAGCCAAAAAAACTATTACCTCAATGAACAGATGCGGGCCATTAAAAAAGAAATGGGATCCGATGATGCAGAAGCCGACGAATTAAAAGAGCTTGAAAAAAAAATCAAACAAAAAAAAATGTCCAAGGAGGCAAATACAAAATCCAAGCAGGAATTGAAAAAGCTGAAACTGATGACCCCCATGTCGGCGGAAGCGACGGTTGTCAGAAATTATATTGACTGGCTGGTCAGTCTGCCTTGGAGAAAAAAAAGCAAAGTCGTCAAAGATATTGAAAAAGCCCAAAAAATCCTGGATGAAGACCATTACGGGCTTAAAAAACCCAAGGAACGCATCCTTGAATATCTGGCTGTTCAAACGCTAGTCAAGAAACTGCGGGGACCGATTCTTTGCCTGGTGGGCCCTCCGGGAGTCGGAAAGACATCTCTGGCAAAATCCGTCGCCAGGGCCACTGGTCGAAAATTCGTCCGACTCTCTCTGGGTGGCGTCCGGGATGAAGCTGAAATCCGGGGACATCGCCGGACCTATATCGGTGCCATGCCCGGTAAAATTATCCAGTCTTTAAAAAAAGTCAATGTCAATAACCCGGTTTTTTGCCTGGATGAAATTGATAAAATGAGCATGGATTTCAGGGGCGATCCGTCGGCCGCACTTTTAGAAGTACTCGACCCGGAACAAAACTATAGTTTTAGCGACCATTATCTTGATGTGGAATATGATCTATCGGATATTATGTTTATCACCACGGCCAACACGCTGCCGGAAATCCCGCTGCCACTTCAGGACCGGATGGAAATCATCCGTCTTTCCGGATACACGGAAATAGAGAAATACCATATTGCCGAAAAATTTCTGGTCCCGAAACAGATTAAGCAAAACGGATTAAAAAAGAATAAAGTCATATTTTCCAAAAATTCGATTTACGCCATCATCCGGGGTTATACCCGTGAAGCCGGTGTGCGGAACCTGGAACGTGAAATTGCCTCCATCTGCCGAAAAGTGGCGAAAAACCTGCTTAAAAACAAAGAAGATACCAAAAAGAAGGTCACCACGATTTCCTCAAAAACAGTTGAGAAACTTCTGGGACCAGGACGAACCAACTTCGGGTTGGTGGAAAAAGAAAACCAGGTCGGCATTGTTACGGGTCTTGCCTGGACACAGTTCGGCGGAGAACTCCTCAGTATTGAAACAGTGACCATGCCCGGCAAAGGGAAATTCACCGTATCCGGCAAGCTGGGAGATGTGATGAAAGAGTCTGCTAACGCCGCCATCAGCTATGTACGGTCACGATCCCGACAGTTCAATATCGATCAGTTATTTTATGAAAAATTAGACATTCATATTCATGTTCCGGAAGGCGCAATTCCCAAGGACGGTCCTTCCGCCGGGATTGCCATGTGCACGGCCATTATCTCAGCACTTACCAAGCTCCCGATCGACCGGGATGTGGCCATGACCGGAGAAATCACCCTCCG
>CAZQLG010000527.1:0-2034 GCA_964594105.1 uncultured Desulfococcus sp.
AATTTTGATGGCGTCGTAAAAAGTCCCATCTACTGCGTTGTAGCGGTTTTTCAGACTTTCAATATACGACTTGTATTATTTCAATCCTGAAAAACCACTACGCCTTGCCAAATTTTATGTGATTGGTGGAACTTTTAACTTAGCCATCCAGCTACTTTTTACGGAATCATCAATTTTAGTAAGTCGTCAAGTAAAAATAACTTTTGCATCACAATCTGTACAACTTATTGTTCCTTGCCTCCTAAGAGCACAAGGCCATGATGGCTAAATTTTTTTCCCCCCGCATCAATTCATTGCAGCTTACTTGACACGAGACAACCGTTCCAGGCAGATCACCGCGATAAACCCGATCACAATAAGCAAGACTGCAAAATACAAATCCGCATCAACGGCAGCCGGCAAGATATTTCGTTCTTTTAGCACATGTAATTTTCCGTTAATAATCCCGGTTTCCAGCGCCTCTTTCCATGGCCATACTTTTCGCATGGAACCACACATCAGCCCGGCAAGAAACGCCAGCGTCAAATTATGATACGAGGCAAGCAGAAATTTTAACACCCGTGAGAACCCGGCCAGCCCCACCGCGCACCCAGCGCCAAAAACCGCTATGATTCCCATGTTTGTCATTATAAAGGGATGCTTCAATGTGGCGATAATAAACTCATACTTGCCAATGATCAGCAAAATAAACGCACCGCTTAAACCGGGAAGAATCATTGCGCATATTGCCAACATCCCTGATAAAAAAATAAACCACAGGTCTTCAGGCGTGGTGGCCGGCACTAAATTAACGATGATAAACGCTGCGCCGGTTCCAACCAGAAAAGAAATACCGGTGCCCGGCGTCCATTTTTCCACCTGTTTTCCCACCACCCAAATGGATGCGGCAATCAGCCCGAAAAAAAGACTCCACGTTGGCACCGGATGATGGTGGAGCAGATAACTCATTAACTGGGCAAGGGAAAGAATTGATATAGCGATCCCTAAAAAAAGGGAAAGAATAAACCGGATATGAAGTTCTGCAAGCGCGCCTTTAAAATCAAGTTTTAAAACCCTCCCGATCACCTTCGCATCAAACGATTTGATGGCAGAAAGCAGGTCTTCATAGATGCCGGTAATCAAAGCAATGGTTCCGCCTGACACTCCCGGCACTGTATCCGCCGCCCCCATACAAAGGCCCTTTAGCGTCAGCAGAAATGAACTTTTTAATGAGCGAGGGCCCGGGCTATAAAAAAAAGCGTCTTTCCAGGAATCACTTGATGTGTTCTTCAATTTTCATCCCATCCATGTTCACCAACCAGTTTAACAAATCTGCACCCGCCGAGTTTAGACCGGTGAACTCCGTCTTCATCTTTGTACAATTTAACCATATCCTGAGTCAATCGATCCCCCACCGGTAAAATCATGCGCCCGCCCATGGCAAGCTGATCAACAAGCGGCTCCGGTATTTCCGGGGCACCGGCTGTGATAATAATGCCATCAAAAGGGCTTTCATCCGCCCATCCGTTGGTCCCGTCCGCATACCGGGTAACGATATTGGTATATTTCAGCTCATCAAAAAGCTTGCGGGCCTGCATATGCAGGGTCCGAATTGTTTCAATCGTATACACGCGAAATACGATCTCAGAAAGAATTGCCGCCTGATAACCCGAACCGGTCCCGATCTCAAGTACACGATCATCTTTATTGAGTGCAAGCGCCTGGGTCATATGCGCGACAATATAGGGCTGTGATATGGTTTGTTGTTCCCCTATGGGGAGGGGATTGTCAGCATACGCCTGATCCATAAGGGCTTCACTGACAAAAAGATGACGCAGCACGGTTCCCATGGCGCGAAGCACCTCAGGGTCTGTGATTCCACGGGCTTCAATCTGATTTTTGACCATGGACTCACGTAAACGCTGGTATTTTCTTGGATCATTTGTCATTGTATGTTGTCAATTAACAATTCATCACGCGCCCGTCAAGGGATTATGATGTTAAAAATAATGAACATCGAACATCGAACGTCCAACATCGAATGATGAATAAAAA
>CAZQLG010000528.1:0-2024 GCA_964594105.1 uncultured Desulfococcus sp.
CAGGTATCGGCTGGCGGTCTCCATATTGTCAAAGGCTTGCCCGGTATCGCCGTTTGCCGGAATATCTTTAAAAGAAAATTTAAATGCAGCATCATAGGTGTCTTCAAGGGTAATGGCAGCATTTGATTGTTTGAGCGATGCGTTAAGAACCTGCAGGGACGTTTTAGAATAAATAAGATATGGGAGAGATGGTGCCCCCGCATGGATTCCTTTGGTGATCTGATTGGTCTTAAGAGGGATAAACCGTTCATGAGCGCAGGACAGGCATGCGGTGAGAAGAGATGCAAAAAGTAATTTGTAAAAAGTGCTCATTGGCAGCCTCTTTTGTTTTTTTTATGGTGACGCATCACCACTGTTTGAAAAAAATAACTTATCAATTATTTCAAGATATTACGGATGAGTTAGTTGGAAGTCTAAATTTTTAAAACGGGGTATCCATTTCATTGGCCTTGGGTATATTGTCGTTTAGGGGTAGCGAAGTGGATACCCCCTTTCTTAAAAACAGGGTAGCGGTCGGGTTATGTAAAATAATTCGAACCGGCTGCCCTGGTTGGTTTTATTGACCTGCTAATCTGTCTTTAGTCGCCGAATTTTTTGTCAAGTGGTCGGTGGGTAAATGTTTTGGCATTTGTTCCGGCATAATCCGACACCACATGACCGTTTCCCATAAGCCGCCATTGGTAAATCATTAGCCCCTCGAGCCCGACCGGGCCGCGGGCATGAATTTTATTGGTGCTGATACCGACTTCCGCCCCGAGTCCGTATCGAAAACCGTCGGCAAAACGGCTGCTGCAGTTGAGGAACACATCCGCCGAATCCACATAATCCATGAATTTGATGCCCCTGGTTTTGTCTTCAGTAACAATAACATCCGTATGGCCGGAGCCGAATGTGTTGATATGCTTAACCGCATCATCAAGCGTGTCGACAATCCTGACAGATACAATCAGATCCAGGTATTCCGTGCGCCAGTCTTCTTCCGTGGCGGCTTTCACATCAATTATTTTTAAGGTGTTCCCGCACCCTCTGATTTCGACCCCTTTTTTTTCAAGAGCGGTTTTCAGCGGTGGCAGGATTTCTGGGGCAATGTCTTTATGTACCAGTAAGGTCTCTGCTGCATTACAAACCGCCACATACTGACATTTGCTGTCCACGGCAACATTAATCGCCATTTCAATGTCCGCCAGTTTGTCGATATACACATGGCAGATACCGTCGGCATGTCCCAGAACGGGAATGTTGGTGTTGTCCATGATGTACCTGACAAACGCGTTGCTTCCCCTCGGGATTATCAGATCGATAAATTTATCCATGGTTAGCATGTCCGCAACATCGGACCGGGCTTCTATCAGTGTCAGCCACCCTACCGGAATGCCAGCCGAAATGCCGGCTTCAGAGATGATATCCGCTAAAATGCGGTTGGTGCTGGCGGCTTCGCTGCCGCCTTTCATCATCACGGCATTTCCGCTTTTCAGGCACAAAGAAGAAATCTGAACCAGCGCATCCGGTCTGGATTCAAAAACAATACCAATTAAGCCGATAGGACTGCTCACCTTGAAAAGTTCAAGGTCTTTGTCAAGTTCCAATGCATTGGATGTAACCCCTACGGGATCTTCAAGACCGATCACGCTGCTTATGCCTTCAATGGCGTCTTTGATTTTATCATTCTGAAATTTTAACCGTTTGAGTAACGGTGCCGCCAGATTGTCTTTTGCCGCATTTTTTAGATCCGTTTGGTTGGCTGAAATTATTTGATCTTTTTTTTCTTTTAAAGCGACGGCAATGGCTTTCAGGGCATTATTTTTTATGTTTGTCGGCACTGCTGCCAGTTGGATGGATGCTTTTTTTGCCTCAGCGGCCTTGTGTCTCATTGTCATTTTGAATCTCCGTGTCATGTACAACGATGCGTTTATCGTTTATTTGGTATTGAGGGAAATGAATTTATAAAAAAAATTGAATTTATTATATACAACATCAGCGGAATTGAAAAGAAAAACAAAAAAGGTATTTTTTATCTGTATTTG
>CAZQLG010000529.1:0-2024 GCA_964594105.1 uncultured Desulfococcus sp.
CACTACGCCTTGCCAAATTTTATGGGATTGGTGGAATTTTTAACTTAGCCATCCGAATACTTTTTACGAGAGTGTCAAGACTAAAGGTTGAATGGTATTTTCTTTAAAACCGCCTTCCTGCCTTAATCTGTTTAAATTCCCAGACGAAAAATTCTTTTGCCGCTGTGGATGACTTTTTTTCTCAAAAATGCAAAAAAATTCAATTGCAACGATTTTACAAATACATCATGCAAAGTTGGTGCCAGTCGTTTTATTTGTTCCCTACAAAAAATATTCGATGCGGTAGCCAGAAATAAATGGCTGCTAATTGTGTAATTCATGATTGACAGTCTCGTAAAAAGTCGGATTCCGACGGCAAAGTATAAAAGCGCCACCAAATCATAAGATTGGCAAGGCGCGCAAATTCTGAGTGATGATTCGTACTTAGCGTACTTTGAAGAAACGAGGAATGCCGCGCAACAAAGAATTTGGACTTTTTACGAAGCCATCATGATTGAATTAAAATCTATGGTATGGCTTGTTCTTTTTAAAACGGATGTTCTTATTTTTCCGATGCTAAAATGTAAACAGCCAGATGACAGTTGTGGAATCCAAACTTTTCACCATTTCATTTATGTATTCTCGTCCCAAGGCTTTGCCTGGGTACATTTGGCAGGAGGCTCTGTCCCACATCCACCGATTGTCAAAAGATTTTTCATTATGTAAAAAAAACGGACAAGGCTCATCTATAATAAGAATTTCTATCAACCCGTCGGCATCAACCGATTCCCGCAAATAACCGAATCATGGCAACGCCTTTTACTGGCATAATTATTGCAAATATAATTCAATACATCGTTATATTGGAGTTTAATCCATTCTAAGCGTGGAGGAAAGCGCATGACAATTCAAAAAAAATTACTGGTATTGGTTGATGGTTCTAAACGGTCCATACAAACGGTAAACTATGTAAAGGAATTGATACCTATTGATGAGAATATTCGGATTGTGCTGTTTCATGTCTATAACGGCATACCGGAAGAATATCGGGAGTTGGCGGAAAATCCAAATTGCCATAGCGCCGTACGTCAATTGAGAGACAGGGAAACGGAGCAGCAAAAAAAAACCCGGGCGGTCCTGGAACGGGCGAAAAAAATTTTGATCACACGCGGGTTTTCAGAAGGGCTAATTGAAATTAAACTTCATTCCTTAAAAAAAGGAGTCGCCCGGGACATCATAGATGAAGCGAGAAACGGTTACAGCGCGGTCGTCTTGAGAAGGCGTGGAATGGGCGCGCTGAAAAGTATCATCCTTGGCAGCGTTGCTGTCAAGCTCTTACAATCTTTAACATTTATTCCAATTATCATCGTGGGCCAGGCCCCTCCCGTCAAGAAAATTTTGTTTGCCGTGGATGCTTCACCTTCTTCGATGAAAGCGGTTGAAACTGTTTCCTCATTGTTAGGCAAAAATGGTTATGAGGCCTGTATCTTTCATGCGATTCTCGGCCTGGGGGCTATAAATTTTGAACTGTCAGGCGTTAAAAAAACGGAATCCCCTGAAATAAAAATGCCGGATAACTGCCTTGAAGCCTTTAAGTTAAAATTGGTGCGATTGTTTCGGGATATAAAAGACAGGCTGATTGCATCCGGGTTTGAATCTGAAAAAATATCTGAAAAAATAATTTCCGGTGTACCCAGCCGATCCGAGGCCATTCTCAAGGAATCAAAAGACGGCGGCTATAGCACTATTGTTGTCGGGCGAAGGGGCCTCTCAAAAGTTGAGGCGTTTTTCATGGGCCGGGTCAGCCATAAGGTTGTCTATGGAGGGAAAAATTTTAGCGTCTGGGTTGTCTGATGACAGGCGGTTAGTCTGAAAAACGAGTGATTGTATTTAAAAACAGCCGCCAAAGCCATCGCCGCTCTTTTATACGCCAAATTTCCAACCAAAGGACGCGGAAATTAAAAAATCCAGCAACACACATACGATAAAAAAAACAGCCCTCCGGTTTATTGTCCTCATGGGTGTTGTCAGTCTTTTTGGGGACA
>CAZQLG010000530.1:0-2003 GCA_964594105.1 uncultured Desulfococcus sp.
AAGGTTGAAGGTTGAAGGAAATACGCCCGGCGTTCAAATAATTTCATGGTGACGATGAAAAAATCGTAGGTCAGGATTCTTTCCTGACATGCCGATTGCCGGGTAAGAAACCCGGCCTACCAATTTTTGGGCAACGACTAAACACACAAAAAGGCACAAATGGAAAAAACATCTAAGATATACATTGCCGGACATCAGGGGCTGGTCGGTTCCGCACTCATCAAAAAATTTACTCAAAACGGTTATACCCATCTCATTGCCCGGAAACATACGGGACTTGATCTTAGACGACAACAGGCGGTTGAAACATTTTTTGAAAAAGAGAAACCAGAGTATGTTGTTCTGGCTGCGGCAAAAGTCGGTGGCATTCTGGCCAATAATACATTTCCCGCAGAGTTTATTTACGATAACCTGACCATAGAAACCAATATCATTCATGCGGCCTGGAAGGCAAAAGTCAGGCGTTTAATTTTTTTAGGGTCATCGTGTATTTATCCCAGAGAATGTCCGCAGCCCATGAAAGAAGCGCACTTGTTAACCGGCCCTCTGGAATCAACAAATGAGCCCTATGCCATTGCCAAAATTGCCGGCATTAAAATGTGCCAGTCATACAATCGTCAGTACGGCACCACTTACTTTGCGTTAATGCCCACCAATCTTTATGGTCCGAATGATAATTTTGATCTTGACACCAGTCATGTCCTTCCGGCCTTAATCCGAAAATTTCATGAAGCAACAGTAGCGTCTGCGGAATCCGTTACTGTTTGGGGGACGGGTTCTCCCCGCCGTGAATTTCTTCATGTGGATGATCTGGCAGATGCCTGCCTGCATATTATTAATCTTGACGATCAGGTATACCGTTCCCTGATTTCTGATACAATGCCTCCCCTTATCAACATTGGCTGTGGAAAAGACAATTCCATCATGGAAATGGCCCTGATGATTAAAAAAATAATCGGTTTTAAAGGGGAAATTGTATTTGATACCACGAAACCCGATGGCACATTTCAGAAATTGCTGGATGTATCTCTTTTAAACAAACTGGGGTGGAAACAGATGATCCCGCTGGAAAAAGGGGTTGCCGATACCTATCAATGGTGTATGGATAACCATGTTTTTAAATAAAAAAAGCCGGTTCTGCGTGTAAGCAGAACCGGCCTTGAAAAGATATTGTTGTGTTTGGTGACGTTTTAATCTTTCTCGCTGTTGGCGTCATCAATGATTTTTTGTGCCAGCTGGATCGGCACTTCATCATACTGGACAAACTTCATGGTAAAGTTCCCCCGACCGCCGGTCATGGAGCGGATATCCGGCGCATAGGTCAGTACTTCAGCCATTGGCACCAGCGCTTTAACAATCTGGTTTTTTCCCTTGCTGTCCATCCCGAGAACTCTGCCGCGCCGGCTGTTTAAATCGCCCATAATATCCCCCATGAAATCTTCCGGTGTTACCACTTCAAGTTCCATGATGGGTTCAAGTAGTTTCATACCTGATTCTTCAGCTGCTTTTCTAAATGCCAGGGAACCGGCAACCTTAAATGCCATTTCGGAAGAATCCACCGCATGAAAGGAACCGAAATCAAGCGTGGCCTTATAATCAACACATGGGAATCCAGCGAGAACACCGCGTTGCGTGGCTTCTATGATTCCTTTTTCAACGGCCGGAATATATGTTTTGGGAATGGCGCCGCCGACAATTTTATCGACAAACTCAAATCCTTTACCGCGCGGCTGCGGTTCGAATTCAACCCAGCAGTCACCGAACTGGCCATGACCGCCTGTTTGTTTTTTATGTCGACCCTGAACCCGCACTTTCTTTTTAAATGTGCCTTTGTAAGGGACTTTGGGTATATTCAACGATACCTCAACACCATATTTACGTTTCATCTTTTCAATGGTGGTTTCAATATGAACCTGGCCCATGCCAGTGACCAGGGTTTCATGTGTTTCTTCGCTTCTTACCAGTTTTAATGCAAGATCTTCTTCCATGAGTTTTGCAAGAGA
>CAZQLG010000531.1:0-1985 GCA_964594105.1 uncultured Desulfococcus sp.
TGATCCGGCAGATCAAGGATGAAAACATCTGTGACGGCGTTCATGTCATGGCCATTGGAAAAGAAGAAAAAGTGGTGGATATCATGGCGGCCGCCGGGTTATGATTCATTCCCCTATTGCTTTCCCATCGCCTCCTCTCTTAATACCCTTCGAAGCACTTTACCAATGGGGGAAACCGGCAGCTCATCGCGAAATTCAATAAATTTAGGCTGTTTATATCCTGCCAAGGGTTGTTTGCAGAAATCAGCAATTTCCTGTTCAGTCGCTGTCTCACCGGGTTTGAGTTGTAGATACGCTTTAACGGTTTCTCCGCTTGTGATGTCCGGGACACCCACAACCGCAGCCATAGCGATTTTCGGGTGCTGGAAAAGGATGTCTTCTATTTCCCGGGGATACACATTAAACCCGCCCACCAGGATAAGGTCCTTTTTTCGGTCAGTGATGATAATATAGCCCTCTTCATCAATATGGCCGATATCACCGGTTAAAAAATACCTTTTATTTTCAATTTTCCTGAATACCGCATGGTTTTCTTTGGGTTTGTTCCAGTATCCTTTCATGACCTGCGGTCCGCTGATCGCGATTTCACCATCTTCGCCTTTCTGCTTTTCATTAATTCCGGTTTCAAGATCCAGTATTTTGATGTCTGTACCGGGAACAGGAAAGCCGACAGATCCGATTTTACGAATGGATTTGTCTGTCGGATTTGCGCTGGCCACCGGTGCGGTTTCGCTGAGTCCATAGCCTTCGAAAATTACGGAACCGCTTTTTGCCTCAAATTGTTTGCATACTTCCGGGGGTAAAGGGGCACCACCTGAAAAACAGCCCATCAACGATGTAATGTCATATTTATTTAAATTCGGATGGTTGGTAAACGCGATAAAGATTGTCGGAACCGCCGGCATGATCGTTGCCTTGTATTTTTCGACGGCTTTGAGTGTTTCCGTGAACGGCGGATCACCGGCCCGGGGATCAGGGATGCATACCAGCCGGTTTCCGGAGGCGCATGCCGACATCATACAAGTGGTCATTCCAAAGCTGTGATACCATGGGAGAACACCCAGGAACGTATGGAATCCGCCCCGTTTGATCATTTCGGGCTTTCCGTTGGGGGTGTGGGAAAGTCGTGTCCATTCTTCTAAAGCGCGCAGGTTATATGAGAAATTAGAGTGGGTAAGGGCAGCGCCTTTTGGGACGCCGGTGGTCCCCCCGGTATATATAATTAAAGCCAGATCTTCGGCGGCAATGATTTGAATGTCAGGTGCTTTGGGCGGATAGCACTCTATGATCTGATCAAAAAATAAATGATCAGGCGCATGCTGATCGGCTTTGGGAATTTTATTTAAAAGACTTCCCAGAAGGGCCTTCCACTTGGGCAGGTAGGATTTTACATTGCAAATGATCGTGGTTGTAATCTCTGTCCCTTTAATGGCTTCAGATGTTGTGGGATAGAATTGTGCATGATCCATGCAGAAGACGGCTTTAGCACCGGAATCTTTAAGCTGAAAGTTGAGTTCAGAAGAGGTGTACAACGGGTTACAGGTCACACAAACAGCTCCGGCTTTGAGGATGCCGAAAAAAATTGCCGGGTAGTGGGGGATGTTGGGTAAAAAAATCGCCACTCGGTCCCCTTGTTTAATGCCCTTTGAAACCAGAAAATTGGCGATACGGTCGGCGGTATTTTTTACCTGAGAGAAAGTTTTGGTGCCACCATTAAAAATGGTAAATATTTTATCCGGATAATCACGGGCTGCTTCATCCAGAACTTTAAACAACGGCCTGTTGTAATCCGTCACATGATGGGAAACGCCGATAGGCCATTTTGTTGTTGGCCATTGATTTAATGTCATGCGGGCACTCCTGCTGCGGTTTGAATATGGGTTTGCTCATATGCTTAAAATGGGTGAATAAAAAATAGCGAAATCCGTATTCAATAGTCAATATAAAAACTTTGTTTTAAATATTGATAAAAAACCAATGTTTTA
>CAZQLG010000532.1:0-1974 GCA_964594105.1 uncultured Desulfococcus sp.
TTGTCTGAAAAATCACTACGCCTTGCCATATTTTATGGTATTGGTGGAACTTTTATCTTAGCCATCTGAATACTTTTTACGATAGCATCAGTAGTGATTAAAATAATTTTTTTAGATTGTTCTTCAATTATACAGTTCTTCGATTGCCTGGTTATACTTTTCAAATACCACCCGCCGTTTTAATTTCATTGTCTGAGTGAGCATACTGTTTTCTATGGTGAAATCTTCATCGATGAAAATAAACTTTTTGGGGATCTCATATCCGCCGTATTTCTTTTTAAGCGAAGCAATAATTTCAGCGGACATCATGTTTTTTACCTGGTCGTTTTCAACCAGTTGTTTCGGATCAGTGGGCAGGCCGTTTGCTTCGGCGTATTTGGCCAGCACTTCAAAATCCGGGATGATCAGGCAGACATTATATCCTTTGCCTTCTCCGGACAGCATGGCATTGGCTATATTCGGCAGCAGCCGAATATCTTCTTCAATGGCACCGGGGAAAACATATTTTCCGTTCTGCAGCTTGTATTGCTCCTTGATCCGGCCGGTAATAAACAGAAATCCGTCTTCATCGATGCGTCCCCGGTCGCCGGTTTTGAAACCGCCGTCCACGGTCATGGTGGCCCGTGTGGCTTCCGGCTTGTTTTGGTAGCCGTGCATGACGTTGGGGCCGTATACAATAATTTCGCCGTCATCACTGCCGTCTTCCACAACGGATTTATCGATGACCACCTTGACATCGTCGATGGGTTTTCCGACGCTGCCGGTTTTAAACGCGGAAAAGCAGTTCATAGTGACCGCCGGAGAGGTTTCACTCAATCCATAACAGTCAAATACAGGGATTCCGATATCGGTAAAGAAATTGGAAATATCAACGTTCATCAATGCGCTGGCAGTAAGCGCGCCTTCTAAACGACCGCCGAATTTGGCCCGTATTTTTTTAAACACGATTTTATCTGCCAGTGCGACTTTCAGGTTCACCAGAAAATTGGATTTGCCTTCTGCCGCCAGTTCCCGTTTCATTTTGGCGTTGTTCACGCCCATTTCAAACAACGCTTTGACTGCGCCGCCGGTTTCATTCATTTTTGCCCAAAGCCCGTCATAGATTTTATTAAACACCCGGGGGACGGCAATAATGAAAGTCGGCTTGATCAGTGCCAGGTCATCACCCAGCGTGGTGACGGATTCCATAAAGGCAATGGAACCGCCGACCAGCATCCAGTTGTAAAGTTCAGCGGTCTGGCCGTAAGAATGGGCCCAGGGGAGAATGGAAATACTCCGGGAGTCTGCGGATAATACATCCTGGTATATCCGGTTTCCGGCCACCGCATTGGAGGTGAAATTTCCATGGGACAGCAGCACGCCTTTGGGTTCTCCGGTGGTACCGGACGTATAAATCAGGGCGGCAATATCATTTTTTTTCGGCTTTATGGATTTCACCGGATTTTTTTCGCCAATGCTTTCCAGTTCCGCCATCGAGCCCGCACCGTTGCTTTCAATCACATAAACATGCTTAAGGGTAGGGATGGTTTCGGTAAATTTAATCACTTTTTCAAAAATTTCAGGTTTGGAGACCATTAGCAGGGTAACACCGCTGTCTTTGATAATATATTCCCAGGTGCTTTCCAGTTCTGCCTCGTACATGGGGACAAACCGGGCACCAGTGCCGTAGGTTGCAAAAGCGGTGATTGCCCATTCCGGCCGATTGTTTCCGATAAAGCCGACGACCTCATTTTTGCCGATGCCCTTTTGCACCAGGCCGCCCCTGAGATTATCAACGCGCTGGCCCACATCGCCGTATGTCATCCAGTTGAGCGCGGTTTTGGTTTCGTTTTTTAACCCGAAAAGCGGATTGTCTTTAAATTCTTTCACACCGTTTTCAAAAAGTTCCACCAGATTGCCCGGCGTTTCCAATTTTTGCATTCAATATTCTCCCTATGATTTGGGCCGGACTTTATTCATCCGGCAAATTAAATT
>CAZQLG010000533.1:0-1970 GCA_964594105.1 uncultured Desulfococcus sp.
AATGGATGAGTGAAAAAGCGATTTCCATCGGTCAGTATTTTGTTGCATCCGGCGTGTATACGGTTTTCGGTGTCACATTCCCGATTGTTGAAGAAACCAAATTCCATAAACTGCTGTTCGAAGGTCTTGAAGAACAAGGTCTCGGAAAATGGGGTTTTTCTGCTGATCCGCATGAAATGGCAAAATTGATGATCGCCCATATCGACAAAAAAAGAAAAGCACTCGGCATTGACAAAACAAGAGAACGCGTGCTTTTGGATATGACAGACAGAAGAGGTATTGAAGCCGCATAGATATTTAATCATCATTACAGTAAGATCATATTAACAGGGGGGGAGGATTCGCCCCCCTGTTTTTTTACGCAGAGCTTTTGACTTCACAAATTAAATAATGTTAAATAATTAAAATTTGGTATTATATATTTTAAAAAAAGGCAGATGATATTTATGGGAACCCGCCATTTAGTCATGGGAGAATTAACGGATTATCTTACCGGCCAGACACTGCCGGACACGCATGATGAACGGTTAATTCAGGATATTTCCCGTTTTTTGATTGAAGATAAGGGCTATTTAAAAAACGATATAATATCCCGCAAAAAAATGTCTCTGACAGTTGACGGCACAACCGGATCAGTGACGGTTCATTTCATCATTTATATTGATCAAAGACCTTTTGCCGTTATCATGTACGGTCCGGGATCGATTGTAACACGCCAGCGCCCGACGATTGCTGTTGCAAGACTTTTTGAAAAATACATCATACCCTATTCCGTTATTACCAACGGCCGTGAAGCCAACATGATGGATTCAAAATCCGGAAAAGTCATCGGAACAGGCCTAAACAGCATTTTCCAAAAAAAAGAAGCAATTGAATTACTAAAAAATTCTCACGCGGAAACACTTACACCGGATCAGCGGGAAAAAGAGCAGCGAATTCTCTATACCATGGATATACTGACTGAAAACGAATGTAAGGACTTTACATGCCAAATATAAATGTATCAAAAAACGTTACCATCACTCATTTCAAAAAAAATAAGCAGACGTCTCAAATACAGCCGCTGATTATCGAAGAGCCCCTGTCCATCAGAATTGAAGGCAACCCCTATGCTGTTGTAATGCGAACGCCCGGCGACGAAATCGCACATGTGGCCGGATTCTGCCTGGCCGAGGGTCTGGTTGATTCACCGAATGACATAGTAACCATCGGTTTCTGTACTGAAGAGAATACAAATGTTGCCACCGTAACTCTCACGGATGACAGGAAGAAGAAAGTGGCTGATCTCTTAGACCGCAAAGGATTTGTCAGCCAGAGCAGCTGCGGCATCTGCGGCAAAGAAGTGGTTAATGATTTACACCAGATTACCACCCCGGTAAAAAACAATTTTACAATTTCAATAGACCAGATCAAAAATTCCACTGACCGGCTATACACGTTCCAGCCGATTCATAAAAAAACCCGTAGCGCCCATGCAGCATTAATATTTGACAAGGATCGACATGTTCTTGCTTCCGCAGAAGATGTCGGCCGTCATAATGCCCTTGACAAGGCCATTGGCAAAGTTTTCATGGACAATCGAATTTCAATTGCTCGCTTTGGTGTTATGTCATCCCGGTTAAGCTACGAACTGGTTCAGAAGGCCGCCCGTGCGGGTCTTGAAATGCTTATCGGAATTTCACGGCCCACATCGCTCGGTGTTGACCTGGCCCGTGCCGTCAACATGACCCTTGCCTGCGCAAGAAGTGATGAGGTGATGGTGTTCTGCGGACAAGAAAGATTTATATTTCCTGAACGCGAGAAAGATGGATAAAAATGCCGTTTATAGAAATAAAGGGCTTACCCGGCAAAGTTTATGTACCGGATGATCTGCCGGACAATCAGAAAAAAAATAAATGTCCAGATTGTTTTTCCTGCCAGATGTGCAGCGATTCCCGCTGTCAGGTGTGCCTAAACAATAATAATCTTAA
>CAZQLG010000534.1:0-1966 GCA_964594105.1 uncultured Desulfococcus sp.
GCGCAAATCCTGAGTGATGATTTGTACTTAGCGTACCATGAAGAAGCGAAGGATGCAGCGCAACAAAGAATTTGGACTTTTTACGAAGCCATCAACCTTTAAGCATTGCCAATGACTTTAATATGAAGGTAGCCTGCGAAGAGGGCTTCGTTGTGATGATCAGCAAGATAAAGCCTGCCGGTCAGAAAATCGAAATCGCCACCCTGAAAAACGTGACGATGAAGGAGAAAACCATTCAGATTAATTTTAAATCATTGTTTTTCAGTGATTTGATTGAAATTAACAAAACCGATGCGCTGAACGTTTTTGGAAGAATCGATTCCAATACAGATTAACAGACGATAAAATTTTCACTGATGAATCCGGAGTTTCTCCCATTTTTAAAATTAATAAAATATGAATACAAGCAATTTAAACGATCAGCTGAAACAGATTGAGAAACTATTGCCGGATGCCATGCATGCCCCCCGCCATGCCGTGCTGCGGGAGATGCGTCAGATCCGTCAGCGGAAAAATATATCATCCAATGATAAAAAATTATTATTTAAGATTAATAATTTTAAAAAAAGGCTCCGGGTTTCCATTGAACAAAAAAAACACCGGCTGCGCCATCGCCCGAAAACCGCCTATGATGAAAATCTGCCGATTGTGGACCGGCGAAAAGACATCATAGAAGCGATTCAAAAATATCAGGTGGTGATTGTATCCGGAGAAACCGGTTCCGGAAAAACCACACAGCTGCCCAAATTTTGCATTGAGGCCGGTCGGGGTATTGACGGGTTGATCGGATGCACTCAGCCACGGCGGATTGCTGCTATGACTGTGGCCCAGCGGATTTCAGATGAACTCAATGAGCCACTGGGGCAGTCGGTGGGGTACAAGATACGATTCCAGGATCGGACCAGCAAGGAGAAAGCTTATATCAAAATGATGACCGACGGCATCCTCCTGGCCGAAGCCCAGTCGGACCGGTATTTAAATGCGTATGATACCCTGATTATTGATGAGGCCCATGAGAGAAGCTTAAACATCGATTTTATCCTCGGTATTTTGCGAACGCTGTTGGAAAAAAGAAAAGATTTAAAACTCATTATCACATCCGCCACCATAGATACGGAAAAGTTTTCAAAAGCGTTTGACAATGCGCCGGTGATAGAAGTTTCCGGCCGGATGTTTCCAGTGGCGGTGCGGTACTGGAATTCGGCAGCGGCCGGCAATGATGATTCGGAAGATCAGACGATTGTGGATCGTGTGGTGGCTGCGGTAGACAGCATTGCCGATCATAATCATACCGGTGATATTCTTATTTTTATGCCCACCGAACATGATATTCGGGAAACCTGTGAGACTCTTGAAAGCCGGAAATATCGGCATACGATCGTTTTGCCGCTGTATGGAAGGTTGTCTGCGGCGGATCAGATGAAGGTGTTTGCATCCCATGCGGGCCGTAAAATCGTTGTTGCCACAAATGTTGCGGAAACCTCAATCACTGTTCCGGGAATCCGCTATGTGGTGGATACAGGGGTGGCCAGAATATCCAGTTATGATCCGAGAACCCGGACCATGTCATTGCCTATTTTGCCTGTTTCCAAAAGCAGCGCGGACCAGCGGATGGGACGATGTGGCCGGGTGGAAAACGGGATCTGTATCCGGCTTTTTTCTGAAGAGGACTATAATAACCGGCCGCAGTTTACCCCTCCGGAAATTTTGCGCGCCAATCTGGCTGAAGTCATTTTACGAATGATTTCACTAAAGCTGGGTAATATTCAATCTTTTCCGTTTGTGGATCTGCCGCCGACCCGGCAGATCAAGGATGGAACGGATCTGCTGGTGGAACTCGGCGCCGTTATTGCCAACACCAGCTGGAAAAAGGACCGGAAAAAAGATCAGGCACCATTTAAACTGACCGAACAGGGGCGTCTGATGGCCCGAATCCCGTTGGGCCCGCGTTTGTCCCGGATGCTGA
>CAZQLG010000535.1:0-1963 GCA_964594105.1 uncultured Desulfococcus sp.
GTAATAGTGATAATGGTCATATAGAGGGAATCAATCAGGTTCCAACCTTCGATTAACATATAGCCGATTGTGCCGATTGTGAAAATAATCAAAGACAGGACAATGGATATGAGAAGGTGTTTTGTGCTTTCCATTTTAAATATCTGTATTCATTAATCAAGCAATTATTTTTTTTACAATAGGGTTAATTATGATGAAAGGCAAATGCTTTTTGTGAAGCCATCAAAATTGTTTCGGTAGTCTATCATAATATACTCATTCTGTATACCATAATCGCTTGCCAACACCATAATCGCTTGACTGATGCTGGATGAACTGCTAATTGTCTTTTTACAATGACAAATGATTCAAGAAAATATCAGCGTTTGCGTGAGTCCATGGTGAAAAATCAGATTGAGGCCCGTGGTGTCACCGATCCGAAAGTCCTGGCGGCAATGCGCAAGGTGCCGCGGCATCTTTTTGTCAGTGAAGCCCTCATGGATCAGGGGTATGCGGACCATCCCCTACCGATCGGTGAACAGCAGACCATTTCCCAGCCATATATCGTTGCGCATATGACCGAGGCGCTTGGCCTGGGGCCTGATGACCGCGTTTTGGAGATCGGGACCGGATCCGGCTATCAGGCGGCCATTCTGGCTCAGATTGTATTTCGGGTATACACCATTGAAACATTACGGTCATTGCATATGCGGGCCCGCAAATTGTTTGATGATCTGACGTATTCCAATATCGTGACCCGTTATGCGGACGGGACAAACGGCTGGAAAGATGAAAGCCCATTTGATGCGATTATTGTGACCGCCGGTGCCCCTGAAATACCGATTCCCCTTGTTCAACAGCTTGCCTTTGGGGGGCGGATGGTTCTGCCGGTGGGCGGCCGGCTGACCCAGGATATGGTAAAAATTTACAGGGATGAAGATAAAATACGCCAGTCAATGCTTGGCGGATGCCGGTTTGTTAAGTTGGTAGGGGAGCATGGCTGGGACAATTGAAGATGGAATTTTTAACTTAGCCATCGAGGTACTCGAGATTATCTTTGTTGGGAGTTCAAATTTTTTTAGCTTTGGGCTGCACTGCATGCTCCCGCACTTCGGGTAGGCGACCAACACTTCATTAAGGATAAATTTGTGTGCCGTTTCATTTCTTTAAATGGAGGGGCTTTTTTTCTATCCATCTGAATTATATGGGATTTTTCAAATTGAAAACCAAATCTGATGTTTCATGGAAAGAGGCTTTTTTTCATAGCCCGGGGCCGCAGTCATTAAAAAGTTCATTGCTGCTGCTGATCAAAGGCCTCTGCATGGGCGCGGCAGATACGGTTCCCGGTGTTTCAGGTGGAACGATCGCTTTGATTACCGGTATTTATGAGGATTTGCTGTCCGCTATTAAATCGGCAAACGCAAAGATGGTGGGCAATATCCTGTGTTTTGATCTAAAGGGAGCGCTTTGTGAACTTCATATCCGTTTTATACTTTCTCTTTTTTTAGGGATCGGCATTGCGGTGCTCAGCCTGGCCCGCCTGATGAATTACCTGCTTGCCTATCATGCCATGCTGACCTGGAGTCTTTTTTTTGGGCTGATTGTCGCTTCCATTTGGGTGGTGGGAAAACAGGTGGGGAAATGGACGCCGGGTACCGGTGTTTCATTCCTTACAGGTGCCGGCGTGGCTTTTGTTATCGTAAATTTAATGCCCGCATCCACGCCCGAAGACCTGTGGTTTATTTTTGTATCCGGACTGCTGGCAATATGCGCCATGATTCTTCCGGGCTTAAGCGGTGCGTTTATATTGCTGATTTTGGGAAAATATGAATTTATCATTGCCACGCTGAAGGATCCGTTTTTGATCGAAAATATTCAGATCATTATTGTTTTTCTTTCCGGGTGCGCGGTGGGACTGGCGGGTTTTGCGAGATTTCTCAAGCTGCTGCTGATGAAATATCATAGCCTGACACTGGCATTTCTC
>CAZQLG010000536.1:0-1962 GCA_964594105.1 uncultured Desulfococcus sp.
TCTAAAATCTCTGTGATCTCTGTGGTGAATATGTTTTTAAAAAATCCCTAAATTCTTTGCTGTAAAAATATCGCTATATGGGGTATAAATACCTTTTAACAAAATTATCGAACTATAACAGATAAATATTGATGACCGATAAAAATTCAGAAAAATATGAATTAACCCAAAAAGTGCGGGCATCCGGCTGAGCGGCCAAGTTGAGTCCAGGGGTCCTGGACAAAGTATTATCAACACTGAAAGTCAAGTCAGATCCGCGCCTGTTGGTTGGCATTGGAACATCTGATGACGCCGGCGTTTATCAATTGTCCGACGATACGGCGTTGATCCAAACGCTGGATTTCTTTACGCCCGTTGTTGACAGTCCGTTTGATTTTGGTTTAATTGCCGCTGCCAACGCGTTAAGTGATGTGTATGCCATGGGCGGCCGACCCATTACGGCCATGAATATCGTCTGTTTTCCTTCAGAAAATCTTCCGGCGTCCGTATTACAGGAAACCCTTGCCGGCGGTCTGGAAAAAATTCATGAATCCGGGACCATACTCGTTGGCGGGCACAGCGTGGAAGACGCGGAATTCAAATACGGCCTTTCCCTGACCGGCCTGGTTCATCCGGATCGGATTCTGACCAATGCAAACTGCCAAAAAAATGACCGCCTGATTTTAACCAAACCCATTGGCACCGGCATTCTGGCAACCGCAATCAAAGGGAAACTGGCAAATCAAAAAACCATCCAAAACCTGGTGACCATGGCATCCACACTCAATAAATATGCCGCTGAAATAATATCTCAATTTGAGCCAAACGCGGCCACCGATATTACCGGTTTCGGCCTGGCCGGCCACATATATGAGATGGCCTCTGCCGCCAAAATGCAGATCACCCTGTATTCGGAAAAAGTGCCGCTGATGGACGAGGTCCTTGAATTTGCCCGCATGGGCATGTTCCCGGCCGGTGCGTATGACAACAAAAAATTCTTTGAAACCGGTGTAACAATCCATTCAGCCGTTGATGCGATTATCGCCGACCTCATGTTTGACCCGCAGACATCCGGCGGGCTGGTGGTCTCTTTAAGTGATACAAAGGCAAAGGACTGTTTGAAAGCCCTGCATGACCAGGGTATTGAGGCACAGATCATCGGGGAAGTCGCCGGTGTCGTTTCTGGTGAAACAATCAATATGCCATCATGCGGACAGGTAATCATTAACTAAAAAACCATCCCTCTCATAGTAGACTCTTTTGAGATGCTGCTATATTTATTTTTTTTATATTGACCACTTCATTTTCACGTGATATTTAATTTCCTTTTAAAGTTTTTTATTAGGTACGGTGGTGTGAAAACAGAAACCCGACAGATGTTCAAAGAACTTGCATATTACAGCAGCCTCGGGTTTTCAGTGGCGCTGGCAATTTTTTTTGGTGTATTTATTGGCCTCTTTCTTGACAACTGGTTGGGAACAGCACCATGGTTTATGTTTATTTTTTTCGCTTTAGGGATAGCTGCTGCCGCAAAGAATATAATGCTGGCACTTAAAAAAAGCAAAAACATGTGAAATAAAATCATGTCAATACAACAAAGACTTCTGACATTTATTGTCCGATCCAACTGGATACTGCTGGTTTTATCCGCCGCTGTGGGCTATTTTACGACTTCTGCCGGAATTACATCAGGCATTATCGCCGGTGGCCTGATTGTCACCATCAATTTCCATCTCCTGTACCGCACACTGAAAAAATCACTGACACCACCCCATCTGGCATCACCCAATGTTGTACTGATAAAATATTATATCCGCTTTATTATCAGCGGGCTGATCATCTTATTGCTTATAGCAGGGGATTACGTAAATCCCCTGGGACTGTTTATTGGATTGTCGGTGGTTGTGGCAAGTATTATGCTGGCCACTCTATACGAAGTTAAAAATAATATTTTCAAGGAGGCGGTATAAGGTGGAACATCCC
>CAZQLG010000537.1:0-1959 GCA_964594105.1 uncultured Desulfococcus sp.
TAAATAGAAAAGAAGGTGTATCTATCGGCACAAAAGCACCGGTCAGCGCAATGGGGTCATCAGATGGCAACAAAAACACCTGGGAGATGCTAATGCCTGCGTCTGTTTGATCGTTTTTTTTGATTACCGTTTTAAATCCGGCAACACATTGCGCTGATGCATAAAAATTCTTAAAATGTTTTGCAAAACCGACTGACGCAGTATCCGTAGACGAATCAGCCATTTGTTTTGCAGACTGAATAACATCTTTCAAATCAATGGATTGATCAAAATTGACATCTTCGGAGAAATAAAGCGGACTGCTTACGCAAACCAATGCAATGATAATAAAAAAACAAAAAAAATTTTTATATGCATGGGTCATAAAAAAGCCTGTTTGCGAAAAAGGGAAACAACGTCTCCCGATTTCATTCTTTTGTTTATTGATGCGGTTTTAAACAGTCCGCCAAGGTTATTAAATTTATCTAAATTTTTGAATTTCGTCAATAAAAAAATTGCCGAAAGATCTTTATGGCTTGATTAAGACCGGTTCAATTTCTATATCACATGACAATTCTTCTAACTTGTCGGTCATGAGCTGGACGTCTGAAATGGTTACCGCCGTTTTCGCCGGGTCTTGTTTTTTACTGCTTTTTTTAACTTCAAAGGTCAAGGTCATTAAGGTCACATCCGTTCCTTTAATGCCCCTGGCCCCGGCCATAACGATGATTAATTTTCCAGGGACCCGGTCATTAATCACATGCATTAAGGAAGCGGTGATCTCGGTTTTTTTCGCGTTTTTGTAAGTTAAAATATCCGCATTATACCCCATCACCAGTTTAATCCCAGCCAAATTCTCCACAGCATCCAGCTTAATGGACAGGGTGAGCATTTCTCCGGCCTTGGCGGATGTTCCCGGTATCTGCAATGTCATGGCGGATGTTGGCTGCGCCATGCTGACGAAAAACACACTCAACACCAACAGTAATCCCAATCCCCGCACTTTATTCGATGGCTTCATTTAATTATGTTGCTCCCATAAAAATATAGTTTCCAAAACCAAATCAGGCTGTCGGGTCAAGCACCCGGCCCATGAACAGGATGGTATGGGTGATATGGTCATAAATTAAAAAAATAAATGGTTTGTCCGCCGATATTGTCACAATCTCTGGCATCGCCGTGTCCGTCATGACAACGGCGGTGGCGGCGGCGGCCTCCGTGCCCGCTTCATCCACTGCCACAAAGGCTTTATGATAAATTTCATCGATCCAGGGCAGGGAATCCACCGGGCTGACCATTTCGCTAAAATCCGCTGTTGATGGATCAAAAGCATCCGCCATGCCACGGCCCCGCAGGATGTCCTTGCACTTAATATCACACGTAAATTCAAATTTGGGAAGCGTTAAATTGACTGTTCCCGAAGAAAGAGAAGATACGATGGCATCTATCCAGATTCTGTCCATACTGCTTTCCACGGCATCAAATTGACCGGCCCGGGGAATAATCACCAGCATGGACAATTCCTGAGGATATTCAGATTCCAGAAACCGGGGGCTCACATAGGGCAGCTCCACGGCATCAAACCCGTCATCGTGCATATATTTTGTGCGCAGTTGCTGATGATGCATCAATTGCGCGGTGATCACCGAACCGTCCAGCCCGTCCAGCCTGGTAAACGGGCCGGGGGCAGTGAGAGCCTCGTCAAACTTCTTATACCAGGACCCCTTGAAATAAATGGCATTGGTCAGCACCACCGCAGTCGATGGGGATATTGAACCCGTTGGCAGCAAATCCTTGATCTTATCATGGGTCTGGTCTTCCACCCATTGATTAATTACCTGACGGCTGGCTTCCGGATTTGTCGCAAAATCCAGGGTGCGCACACCGGCATCGTAATTGGTGGCAATCACATCCAGATAGGCCGGCAAAAATGGATACCCGATACGGCTCCAGACCGCATTGACCAGGTTGAGCGAAAAG
>CAZQLG010000538.1:0-1937 GCA_964594105.1 uncultured Desulfococcus sp.
CACGGTTTGATGAGGGAGGGCAGGCGAGAGCCTGTTCTCTACTCTACCCCATTTTTGGTGTGTGCGGATTCCGGAGTTGACGTATGATGATTCCTGTTCTCAACTTCCACTCACTGATGCCTGGGCGCAATATTAAATCCTGGCGCATACAGGACAGGTGTCGCCAAAATCGATGAAAATGATGCGAGTTTCCGGAATTTTGCGGGCATCATCGATTCCACTGTTACAATCTATCGATCTCCAAAAATCCACCGATACACTCCCACAACATAGTGTGCCTTTTAAAACTTGACACACAAGCTGATTTCTGAAATACATTAAGTACTTAAAAGTAATGCCTTATTACTTATTGATAACTGATCCAGCTTGCATATCGATGAATGATGAAGATCAAGATGAACGTCTGCTTTACATAAACAATACATCACAAAAGGGGGGCTTATGAAAGGGATCAGGAAGTTAAACTTTTTCATAATGGTGCTTATGTATTGTTTTTTCCCCGCAGTATCTTGTCCCTCGCCTGTTCCTGACACCGGGCAGACAAAGTGTTACAACACTGAAAATGAAATTTCCTGTCCTCAACCAGGCGAGGATTTTTACGGCCAGGATGCCAGCTATACCACTAACCCCATTTCCTATACAAAGCTTGATGCCGACGGAAATGATTTACCGGACAATGCGCCGCTTTGGTTTATGGTGCGGGATAATGTCACCGGACTGATATGGGAAGCAAAGGAGGAGAAGGATGGGGTGCTGAATTATGCCAACCCCCATGATGCAGATAACGATGATTATACCTGGTATGATTCAAATCCGGAGACCAATGGCGGAGAACCGGGGTATTATCCTAACGACGGTAAAAATACGGAAAATTTTATCAATGCGATAAATGCTGCAAGCTACTGCGGATGGAATGATTGGCGGGTGCCTTCTGCAAATGAATTGGAAACGATTATTAATTATAGCGTTACTCCCGGCCCTAAAATCTCAACCGCTTTTTTCCCGGGCACTGACCGGTTCACTTCGTATTGGTCGTCTACAACTTTTGTTCACGATAATGATAACGCATTTGAAATATTTTTACAAAACGGCTCCTGTGGTTATACGGGAAAGGGGGTGTTTAAGAGTGCTATTGCTGTTCATGGCGAAAATCCGGTGGGGGTGAATCCATTGGTGAATGGAGATGGAACGGTCACCGATTTAACGACCACGCTTATGTGGCAGCAGTCCACGGCCCCCGGTCTATATGAATGGAAAGATGCTTTGGCGTATTGCGAAAACCTGACGTTGGCGGGGTATAATGACTGGCGTCTGCCAACCGTTAGAGAGCTTCGAAGCCTGACGGATTTAAACCAATACGCTCCATCAATCAATACGGCGATCTTTCCTGATACCTCGTCAACGATTGGCTACTGGTCTTCGAATACGTATGAAGAATATGAAGCTTTTCACTTAGCTTGGTACATGGATTTTAGCGAAGGCACATACAATTACGGACTCAAAACCAAAAGCGGAAACGTTCGAGCCGTGCGTGGCGGATATTATCAGCCCGTCCCTGGAGATTTTGACAAGGACGGGGCGGTTACACTAAGGGATGTTCAGATAGTCTGCATGGTTTTATCAGGAATTGAGACGGAAAGTATTGCCGTGGATATGTCGGCTGATATCGGCCTTAATCACCGGATTGATCTCATGGACTTGATTTATGTTCTGCAATTTTGCGCCCAGATTCGATAGGGGCCGGGCATGATGCAGCACCCATCCTGGCTAATGATTCAAATCAAGATGTGACACCCGGCCCGGCCGCAGCCTTCGGCTTTTACGGACTTTGCGGTGACCTATCGATCAAAATCAGCAATAAACCCGGAAGCTTTTTCGTCGTATTTATCGATACCCTGTATTCAATTCAGCAACAAGACATAGACACTTTGCTGAAA
>CAZQLG010000539.1:0-1911 GCA_964594105.1 uncultured Desulfococcus sp.
CGTCCAGATCAGGAATGGATTGTTTTTAATTTGCTATTAAAGCGACAAATTGTTTTTTCTAACTTTTGTGATTATAATATTTATTGTTGAATTCACAATTCAAGATGTGACACCTTTTTCTTTCGCGTTGTTTAATCTGGTCCGGGGTAAACGGTTTTTCTAATAATTCTCTGTTCATGATGCTCCTCCTTGTTTGGTTTTGGTTTAAAAACAAAAAGCGCAGACAAGACAAATGCCCTGAATGCGCTCTTTACAAATGCTTGTTGTTGTGAATGTTTACTAAATTAGATACCACCTCCTTTCACGGTTGATGGGTATGGGGGGGCTGGGTTTATCTAAGACCGATGGATCTTTGCTGGTTTGTGGGGTGCTGGTGCTGGGTCAAAGGAACAGGGGTATGGGGGGTTATAATCGAAAATCCTATTAATTTCTTTTCAATCTATATAAGGGTAGTTGCTACACTCGGCGGAAAAGAGATGAAATGATTGACAATGATAGCGAGGCATCGGTTTTTTGGGTTTGTGTCGTTATATCTTGTCAATAGTACTGAAAATATGTATTATTGCCGTGATGTTAAGTGCTGGACATAGAATGATTCCGTAAACCAGAAGACGATTGCGCCTTGAATTTAAAACAACACGCAGAGGATTTACATGCCACGGCTGACTGAACAGGAACAGCAGGAAATTATCCGTTTTATAGAGGCTGACAAACCCTTGCCGGATAAATACCGCTTCTTACTTTTTGGTGAAAAGCGGGAGGTGGAATTGGTATGGAATGGCAAAACCAACGACATTTGTAATATCGTGTTGCCGTTTCAGGTCATCGAGCAGGTGGATGAACCCAGGGCTGAAAAGCAAAAGGACACTCAGCTTCAAATGGAGCTTTTCGATAAACGTGGAAGGCAACTCAAAGGCTGGACCAACAAGCTGATCTGGGGCGATAACAAGTTGATTCTCGCAAGCCTCAAGAGCGGTCCCATGCGGGAGGAAATTGAAAAGCAAGGTGGCATCAAGCTGATTTATATTGATCCGCCATTTGATGTGGGTGCGGATTTTTCAATGGATATTGAGATTGGTCAGGGAGACAAAACCGACACGTTCACCAAAAGACCGAGCATCATGGAAGAAATCGCCTACCGGGACACTTGGGGCAAAGGTGCGGATTCTTTTATCAGTATGATTTATGAAAGGCTGGTGCTCATGCGGGATCTGCTGGCCGAAGATGGAAGCATTTATGTGCATTGCGATTGGCGGGTGAATAGCCTCCTCAAGTTAGTAATGAATGAAGTTTTTGGTAATAATTTTTTTCGAAACGAGATAATATGGACATATAGAAAGTTTGCTCGTAGTACGACTCAATTTCCACAGAGCCATGACACAATATTTTTTTATACAAAATCGAAGAACAATATTTTTAATAAACAATTCGTTCCATTAGCAGAAAGTACCATGAAGCGTTGGAAGGGGAAAAAAAGAGGAGGTAAAGACCCCAATAACCGTTATGCTACTGATGAAGACAGCCCAGGTGCTGCAATGCCTGATGTCTGGGATATCCCTCTTACAATAGGTGCGAATCCTCAGAATACGGGGTATCCGACACAAAAACCTATGGAGTTAATCCAAAGAATAGTAGAAGCAAGCTCAAATGCTGGAGACTTAATTGCAGATTTTTTCTGTGGATCTGGGACACTCGCAGTCATTGCTGAAGGTTTGAGAACACGGAAGGTTGAAGAAAAAAGTGGTAGTGCTAAACAAGAATTTTATTTTGCGGAAGGTAGAAAATGGATTTGCACAGATCTCAGCAAATTCGCCATCCATACCACACGCAAGCGTATGATTAGCGTCCAGCGAAGCCTCAAAGCCGACGGCAAGCATTACCGTGCTTTTGAGATCTTGAACCTGGGCAAAT
>CAZQLG010000540.1:0-1909 GCA_964594105.1 uncultured Desulfococcus sp.
ATTAAAAAACAGGCCTTTGAGTATCAACGGACCGGAACTGACTATTAAAAATGCCAAACAAGTGCCTTCTGGGGATGCAATATTCTGACAAGCTATCGCCTGTCTAAAGCAGTATAGGTTATTTGTGAATCAGGTCAGCCAATTCTAATGCACGCGAAAGTACGGCATCAGCGGATTTCAACCCGGCCGGGAGACGCAATCAATCGTAAAAACCCTTTGAAACGGCGGGTCCATGCTTCAATAATGAACCCCGAAAGTTGAGTTATAAGTTTTTGTTTTCCAAAGAAGTACCTTCGGGGCCGGTCAGAGGCAATAGGCTCTGCCGGAAACGAAAAGAAGTTGAATATGCTTAAAAAGATATGAGGCTGATATATATCTATTTTCTATTTATATCATTCAGGTCAAATGTTTGAACAAGAATAAAAAATGCCTGCTTAAAATGTAAAAAAAGGATAAATAGCATTAAAATAGCGGTTTGGGTTGTATTTAAAATCCATTGACTCCAAAGTAATTAGGTGGTATAAGTACTTAATTTACTTTGAAGCCAAACTAAAAAAACAGAGGAAAAGTTTAAATCTTATGCAATACAGACCGTACACACGCAAAAACTATCACAAGATCCCGTAGCTAAAATTTCTGCCCGAAACCGCCATCGCCGACATGGATGTTGTCGGCAGGGTGTTACCCTTTAAAACCAATAATTATGTGGTTGATGAACTTATAGATTGGGATCATTATGAAAATGATCCGTTGTTTACCATTAATTTCCCCCAGAAAAAATTGCTGGACCGGCAAAATTTTGATCAGGTTGCCGGTTTTTTAAAATTCGGTGCGAACAGTTCCGTCATCGATCAGGCTGTTGATGGTATCAGACTGGGACTGAACCCCCACCCGGCCGGTCAACTTGAATGCAATATTCCGAAACTGGATGGCCGCAAGCTCAGTGGCATTCAGCATAAATACAGGGAAACCATGCTTGTGTTTCCGGCCCAGGGCCAGACATGTCATGCCTATTGCACCTTCTGTTTTCGGTGGCCGCAGTTTACCGGCATGAGTGCTTATAAGATGGCCTTGAAAGAGGCGTCGGTGGCAGCTGAATACCTCAAACGGCACCCTGAAATCACAGATGTTCTCTTTTCTGGTGGCGATCCCATGATAATGACTGCCGGCAGACTGGAGGTCTATATCGATGCGTTGCTGAATTTAGGTTTTTCCAATCTGAAAACGATCCGGATCGGGACAAAATCGCTCTCTTATTGGCCCTACAAATACCTGACAGATAAGGATTCCGACAAGATACTGGAACTTTTCAGGAAGGTTACCGATGCCGGTATTCATTTTTCCATAATGGCGCACATCAATCATTACCGGGAAATGGCCACTGGTGCCTTTCGTGAGGCGGTGAAACGGATCCGGCAGACCGGTGCCGTTATCAGGGCCCAGTCACCCGTCTTGAACCATGTAAATGCCGCGCCTGCCATCTGGGAAAAAATGTGGGTGGATCAGGTTAACCTGGGCATTATGCCATATTATATGTTTGTTGCCAGAAATACGGGATCCCACAGATTTTTTTTCATCCCCCTGGTAAAGGCTTTTGATATTTACAGAAAGGCCTACAGTGCTGTGAGTGGTCTTGCCAGAACAGTCCGGGGACCGATTATGTCGGCACTTCATGGAAAGATTAAAATCGATGGCATACCCGAGATAAACGGGAAAAAGTACATCTCCATGTCATTTGCTCAGGGCCGGAATGCGGATTGGGTGAAAAGACCGTTTTTTTCTAAATACAGACCTCGTTATTTTCGATTAATTTTCTATGTTTTTTGAAGACACTTACTGATGCAATTAAATGGTTTTTTCTAATTCCCTTGTGCTGTTATTAATAATTTCAGATAATTATATATAAAAA
>CAZQLG010000541.1:0-1904 GCA_964594105.1 uncultured Desulfococcus sp.
AGTATGGGATAAATCTCGTAAAGTTGAACCCATGTGTTTTTTGAAAAAAAAGTCTTTCCGCCGGGTATGAAAAACAGGCTTCGTTTTTTAATGCACCCGGGCTTTGATGGCTTGTCTTTCTTTTGGGAGGTAGTTTTGACGAAAAGGTAAGGTTCTTCTTTTCCCGGGATGTTCAATAGGACGAGGTATTTTTGACCGATAAAACCGTTGTGGAAGACCAACTCTTTATGATGGTAGAGCGTCCCACGGGGTTTCAATTACACACGCCGAATATTTTTCCCATTTCCATCCGCTCTTCCATCCGCTCTCTGGCCTCATCGTAAGGAAGGCTGACGATATCGCTATCTATGGCAAGCATGTAGTCGATTTTTTGAAAATGCCCCTTCTCCTTGATAGTGATATCCCATGGTTCATTCTTAAAATGAGTGGATTCAACCATATCATCGGCTTTGGCATCCTTGAAGATGAAGGATATGTCCTTTATCAGTGCCATTTCTTTTTTAGAAAAATATTTCCGGTCAAACTTCCTCGTCGGCTGAATCTTCTGGAAGCCCTCTTCAGGAAGTTCTTTAATTGTAGCTTTCATGTCCGGTTTCATAGTGCCGGAAAGCTCTTCAAATAATTTTTTGGGTACCGGCCCCATTTCCCAGGCAAAATAATCCAACCCAGTTACGGGTTTTCCCGTTTGCTTAAAGTGCATAAAATCTAAAAAATAAAAGAGCTTAAACAATTTTGTTTTACCGCAGTACTTTGTATTTCCGGCAAAATAAATAATTGCGTTGAGCAACTTTTCTCTGGTATGAGTGATAATCATATTAGTAATATCCGCCACTCTCTCTTAAAAGTCAAGGGGATACGGGTAAGATCAAGCTTACCTCGTATCTTTTTAGAAGTAGGAAAAAGAGGACCTCGAATATTCTCAAAGGTAAAAAATATTTTTTACCTCATAGCTCACGCAAATCAATAATCCAATGGACATCCCCAAAGGCCTGTCCAATGGTAATTCATCAGTACGGTAAATCCGTCATGTAAGCCGTCCCAGATATGCCACATAAAGGGGCGGTTGGAACACCAGGCCATTGGTGGGGTGATCGTTTTTGGGTTGGCTCCAGGGTTTGATGTGGGCGACTTCCACCACGGTGTGGCCCGTTTTCGACCCTGAAAACATTGCGCTAAACCTTAAAACAGGCCCATTTTTTGTCCGAGATATTAACGGGTTAGCTTGGTCCTGCCTAAATTTTGGTGCGATGCCCCTTGCAGATGATGTGATACAGGGCACCTGGCGCATCTATTCTGGCTTGGCGTCGCATGAATTCCTTCTACCATAAACAAATAAAACGCGGAATTTCAACACCGTCCCCATTTTTTTGCTCTCTCATTAATCTGCGATAGCTTTTTCAACCAGTTTCATAACCTCGTTTACGGGTATTCTTTGTTTTGTCTTGGCAATAAATCCTGTTTTGTGAGCAAATTTTATTTTCTCATCGCCTTCCAGTTTAGAAAAATCCACGTCCGTAGCCTTATTTAACCTTGCCAGTCGCCAGCCTTCCCCACGGCCGTCATAGCTAACTGAGATTTCAGCAGGCGGATCCATCCGGCTGCTATACCGTTGGACACCGGTTGAATCATTTGTCAGGCCAATCAATACGGTTTTGTTTTTTACGATACATTTTTCGGAATTTGCCCAGAATTCAAACTGTGAAGAGAGGATACTGGCACCCTTAATTACATTTTGTCCGAATGAGCGCATCAAGGGGTAAATCTCACCGGGATTTTGTTCAAACAGTTCAAGAAACCAGATTTCAATCGGGTTGATAAAAGGCAAGAGGTTTTCAATACCCAGCTCATCAGCAATTTTAAAGGGGCCGAAACGATCAAATTTATCCTTGAATTCCCACCAGGGT
>CAZQLG010000542.1:0-1894 GCA_964594105.1 uncultured Desulfococcus sp.
GCGTGAGCAAGCTCCCACCAAAACCTGCGAGTCTCGCGGCTCATCCGGCGGCGTTAGGTTTTAAATAATGACTACCAATAAACTATATATAACAGGAAACGGGTTTGATCTTCATCACAATATAAGATCAAGTTACTCCGAATTTGGCGAATACGTCAAAGAAGTAGACAGTGAACTACATGAGACATTTGAAGAATATTTCTCGTTTGAAGGGAATTGGGCTGACCTAGAAACAACCCTTGCATACTTAGATGCAGATTCAATTATAGATTATGCATCAAACTTCCTAGTTTCGTACGGGGCAGAAGACTGGAGTGATGCATATCATCATAATTATCAATATGAGGTTAACAGAATCGTTGAATCTTTATCCAAAGGTTTAAAAAAAGTATTCACTGATTGGGTAATTAATCTACACATCCCTGAACAGTCTTCATGTCCTGTCCCGCTCCTAAATCTTGACCAAAATTCATTGTATTTAAATTTCAATTATACAAATACCCTTCACAAAATTTATCAAATACCAACAAGTAATGTTGTGTATATTCACAACAAAGCCAATGGACAGGACTCTGACTTAATTCTTGGGCACGCATTTAATCCTAAAGACAAGACGTCATTAAATGAAGGCGCAGAATTAGCAGATCAGGATGTTAGGGTAACCGAGGGAAATGATATAATTGATAGTTATTTCTCCGCAACATATAAACCAACCCAAAAAATTATTAATGCCAATCAATCGTTTTTTAATTCTTTGACAGGTATCAATCAAATTATTGTTGCTGGGCATTCTTTATCAGAAGTGGACTTCCCATATTTTGAACGAGTAATCATGAAAACAGCCGCTTCTGACCCGTGTTGGCTTGTTACCTGCCGCAGCAAAAAAAGTGAGACTCGGGTACGAAAAACACTATCAGCACTTGGTATTCGTGATGAAAAAATAGAGTGTATTTGCATGGAATCTATATGAAAAATCAACCTAACCAACGCATTAACGCAGACGGGAAGAACGCTGGCGGCCTGACGGGCAAGTTTGGGTGGCCCGCTGGTTATGCGAAACGTTGGCCAACTTCGGTAGATAGCAAATTTTGATCGAGAAAAAACTATGCATTCATGGGAAGGCAATCAAAAGGATCATTCTAAAAAAATCTTATTATCATTGGCCTTTTTGCTAACTACACTTTTAAGCGGATATGCCGGTTTATCTCTAAAAATTGGATGTCCCCTGACATTCGTAGAATTTATGCGTTTCTCCAGCACCATCATATGGAATAGTGCCCTTCATGCCGAAGAAAACGGTGGTTCAAGATCTTTTCGGTTAGCAAAAGAAGTGGCCTTGAACTCTGCATCGATTGAAATTGTGGAGATCGGAGGAAAGAAATATAGTTTTCCTTTGCCTAAGCTTAGCATCTCCCAAAAAGATGGGTTTTATATCACTTTTGCTTCTGCCGCTGAGTTGCAAAATTATTTTTATAATGAATTGCAGAAAGCGGGATGGAAGCATGTTGACCAGATGGGTGCAGGTTATTTTTTTGAAGGATATGATGCGAAAATGATTGTGACAAGCCATTTTTACCTGGGAAGAGGTATAAGTAAAATTTCTTTGCAAATTATTGGAAAATAATATCGAATCGTTTATGGGAATCTCGGAATCCGATAGTCAAGCTTTCTGCAATTAGGGCGGTAAAACTTGCATAATAAATATAAAGAAATTATCAATACTGAATTCCCTTGATTTGGGAAAGCGGGGTGTGTGGCAGCAGAAACCGCGCCTACCTTAAAATGGAATGAAGGCTTTTGGCTTCGTAAAGACTGCCGCATCAATATCGAGGCCATTGGCCAACGAATAAGGATAGATCGTGAGAGCGAAGCGAGCCACGATCTTATCCAGTTG
>CAZQLG010000543.1:0-1894 GCA_964594105.1 uncultured Desulfococcus sp.
CCACTACGCCTTGCCAAATTTTATGGGATTGGTGAAACTTTTAACTTAGCCATCCAAATACTTTTTACGAGAGTGTCATTTTTTACTTGCAAAAAAAATTTCCACGGATCATTATATATGATTAATAAAAAAAATTCTTGTAAAGGTGGTGAAGTTTTTGAAGGAAATCACAGTCCGAGTAGATGATAATGACATTGAGCGCGCTATGCGTATTCTGAAGAAAAAAATTCAGAATGACGGTCTGTTCAAACGGTTAAAATTGAAAAAAAATTATGAAAAACCAAGTGAATACAGGCGGCGTAAAAAAAGAGAAGCGTTAAGAAGACAACGAATTGCCGAGTCAAAACGGAGTTCCCGTCCTCGCCGTTACTAGACGTTAAAGAAATAAAATTCGATAAAACCCGGTAAGAATTTTATCTAAGATTCTTCCGGGTTTTTTTGTGATATGTATCCATGACTCAAATAAATTATGATAAATGCCTTGAAGAAATGTTTGGCCTTCACCGGTTCGGCATTAAACTGGGCCTGGACGTTATCCGCCATATACTAAATCATCTGAAAAATCCGGAACAAACGTTTTCATGCATTCACATTGCCGGTACTAACGGAAAGGGCTCAATCGCCGCCGGCCTGGCAAGCATTCTGCAATCATCCGGATACAAGGTCGGTCTTTATACCTCCCCGCATTTAATCAGATTTAACGAACGGATTACCATTAACGGTATTGAAATTTCTGATGAAGAGATTGTCTCATCCTACCAGGCCGTCAAAGCAATCCCAAAAACAGACAGGGAGCCGACTTTCTTTGAATATACCACTGCCATGGCGCTGCATCTGTTTGGCAAGTCAAAGGTTGACTGGGCAATCATTGAAACCGGCATGGGCGGACGACTGGATGCGACCAATGTGCTATCTCCCGCGTTGAGCGTTATTTCCAATATATCCATGGAGCACCGATTTTACCTGGGAAACACCATCGCTGAAATTACCGGTGAAAAAGGGGGCATCATTAAACACAACACCCCGGTTATCACCGGTGTGACACAAAAAAGTGCCGTTGACGTATTAAACCGCATTGCATCGGAAAAATCTGCTCCCCTTTATCGACTGGGAGCGCATTTCAAGGTACGCCGAAGTAAAAACAACTGTTTTTCTTATTCAGGAATTGATCATCAGTGGAAAAACATGAAAACCGGTCTTCCGGGAAATCATCAGGTCGACAATGCCGCACTGATTCTGGCGGCCTGTGAAGTCTTGTTGCAAAAAGAACTTCCCCTTAAACTTGACCAAATACAACATAGCCTGAGAACCTATGCCTGGCCGGGACGGCTTGAAATTATTCCCGCTTCCTCCGGAAATATTTTCGGGATTATTCCCGAAATCATCATTGACGGGGCACACAACCTGATGGCAGCTCGAAAACTTGCCAAATTTCTCAAGCAGAAATATTCCCCCAAAAAAATTACGCTGGTCATCGGCATTTTAGACGACAAACCATTTAAATCAATCATGCAATCGCTGCTGCCCAATTTTTCCCGGGTCATCCTGACCGAGCCTGACATTGACCGAAGCCTTTCACCTGAGAAACTAATGCCATTTACCCAATCCATTGTCAGGGACACGGTCATTGTGAAGGATGTCGCATCCGCTGTCACGCACGCACTTGAAACTACGCCACCGGATAGTGCCATTTGCATTGCCGGTTCACTTTATGTGGTCGGAGAAGCCAAGCAGGCCCTTAAAAATATCGGGATTCCCGATTCAAACAAAAAAAATATATCAAGTACGAGATCTATTCGGGCTTGACTAATTCCTGCAAATTCATTATTTACAAACATATGCGCCCGTAGCCCAGGGGATAGGGCGTCAGCCTCCGGAGCTGAAGATCGCAGGT
>CAZQLG010000544.1:0-1893 GCA_964594105.1 uncultured Desulfococcus sp.
TACTGAATAATAATGTAACACATGATCAAAGGACGTCAATTATAAATTTTGCTTTTCCATTTATGGTTAGATGATCTCACGTTTGATCATCTCTTTTTGTCGGGCAAAAGACGGGGGTCAAGTCTGCTCTTGACTCTTGTTAATGGTGCTGGTGTGTTATCTTTTTTCCACGGTCCTCCGTGGAAACGAGTTCAGAATGCGGAGCAAAGCGACATCCTCATTCGATGTTCGACGTTTAAATTTTTTATAAATGCATCCTACAAGACTGAAACCTGACACAAGAAATTGACTTTTGATACCTTGATTCGACGGCTTACGGGCTAATCCGGCCTACAATCCGCTACCTTACTTAGAAAAAGCATAAAAGAAATCTGCTCCCGGTTTTCTCATCGGTTTAATTCGTTCATTTTTAAGGCATAAAGGGTGAAGCGTAACGCAGAAATTGGGCTTTTTACTCAGTGACAGCGGTGGTGGTGGCGGCTTCATTAATTCGCTGTGAGTTTTGTGGGTGGGAGGGGATAGATTTTTAATCTGTCAGGGTTTTAAAGATGATCAAGCTCACCTTGTTGCTATTCATAGTGATATCGGCAACTGATAACGAAAATGGTTTCTTTCTCGATTTTATATACCAGTCGGTGTTCTTTACTGATTCGTCTTGATCAGCAACTGGATAATTGAAACCTTAATCTTTCAGGTTTGCCGATTCCATTTTCCGGATTGTTTAGATTATCCTTTAAAAGCTGCCTGCATGGCTAAGGGCCTGGCTAAGGGTCAAATCTTTAATCTTGAATTAATTTTCAAGATTAAAGATTTGACCCCAAATTGTTTAAGTTGATAAGTTAAGGGCATCCCGTACTCCTCTTCTTTGCCCTAACTATTTTTGTGCACTTTTTTAGGAGCTTTGAATCGGTCAACGTCTTTTTCTTGTGATAAAAGAAATTTCAAAAATGGTTTATTTTGAAATCTGCAAGATTGTGCTATCCCTAGTAGTAAAAGATATTGAGACACAAGGCTATTATAGAATGTCCCTGAGATTTTTCTTTGGACAGCCAAATGTCTGATGGCTCGCTCCGCCATGTTATTGTTCCAGGGGATGTTATTTTCACTTAAGAAAGTAAATAGGCTACTCCTATACCGCTGGAAACGTTTTTGATATTTCATTGTTACTTCAAACTTGTAGGCTTGGCTATCAATAGTCTTTTTATAAAACTGGTCAATAGACTTATTAAATTTGTTGAGATTCCTTTTCTTTGACCCATATTTTTGGATTGTTTGGAGAATTGGTATAATTAGATTTTTTACTTCCCAAACAAACAACTCAAATTCTTCATTGAAGGGTTCTTTCCAAAGGTCATCGTTGAGATCTCTTATCAAGTGTGACCAGCATTTTTGTTGCCTACATTTTACAGAATCATAACCAGGATAGAAATCTGAAATTAATACTCCGGTATAGTCAGATAAGAATTCATGGACAATTGAGGCTTCTCTTGTCTCAGTTTTTCTAAATACCACATGTTTCCCATCTGTGAATACCCATACGTAATGATCCTCACCTTGGATATTAATCGTAGTCTCATCAGCATGAATGAATGGGCTTTCTAACATTCGTTGAATTGATGTATTTTCAGTTGATGAGTAATATCGTCCAAAATATCTAATAAATGACGAGACTGAACCAGGGCTGAGACTTTCTCCAAATAAATCTTGTAGCACTTGAACAATTTTTTCATATGGAGAGCGAAGGACAACTCTTTGATAAATGACCCAAGCTTTAAAGCTATGACCAAACATCTGATTGCTAAGATTTTTTATTACTGGAGGAAGAAAATAATTATTACATTTATGTAACTATTCAGCAAAAAAAAGCTTGACAGTGTTTTTTCGTAAAAAAGT
>CAZQLG010000545.1:0-1889 GCA_964594105.1 uncultured Desulfococcus sp.
TTTCCATCAGCAATGCCGACCGTGCTCCGGATCTTGATTATGCGGCAACGGTTTATCACGGTATCGACATTGAGAATTTTACGTTCAGGGAAAATCCCGGCGAGTATCTTCTTTTTTACGGGCGGATTCATCATGATAAAGGTGCGCGTGAAGCGATTCACATCGCCAAAGAGGCGGGCATGTGGTTAATCATGGCCGGGATCATTCAGGATACCGATTATTTTAATCAATATGTAAAGCCCCACCTTAACGACCTGGATATCGACTACATCGGGAGCGTGGGGCCGGATCAAAGGGATAAACTCCTGGGAAATGCGTCGGCGCTGCTGCATCCTATCAATTTTTCCGAGCCATTTGGCCTTTCTATTGTTGAATCCATGGCCTGCGGAACGCCGGTGGTCACCTTTAACAGGGGGAGCATGCCTGAAATAATCGAAAATGGCAAAAATGGATTTTTGGTTTCCAACATCAACGAGGCGGTAAGCGCCATAAAAAAGCTTGATCAGATCGATCGGCGTTTCTGCTGCCGCACCGTGGAAAAACGATTCACGGCGGATATTATGGTGACAAACTATCTTAAAGTATATAAAAAAATTTTAAATCCGGCTTAATTTTTGGAAAGGCCCCATCATCTATGATAAACTCGCAAAAAGTCAAAAGTTGGATGGCAAAGTAAAAAGTTCACCAAATCTTATAAAACTGGCAAGGCGTCGCAAATATCGAGGAAATGCAGCGTACTTTTTCGTACGTGAAATTCCGAGAGATGCAACGCAACGCAGATATTGAATTTTTTACAAAGCCATTATCTATTGAGGAAAAATTATGAGTATCGTCAGTCGCTATGAAAAAAATCCGATCCTGACCCCGGACCATGTAAATGTTTTCAAAATCACCTTTGATCATGCTTGTCGGCACGTGGCTGCCCAGGTTGCAGGAGAGAACATCATAGACCACTGATTTTCCGGATTCCAGGATGACTGTCCGTGCCTCGGCATCAATTCTAATTATTTTTCCGAGAATAAAGGTGCCGCCTTTTTTTTCAACAAGATGTTGTGTCGCAAATCTTACATTTTCAGGCGTATACGTTTTTCCCAGCATGCCGGGCCCCATTCCGGAATAATAATGATGGGCGGATGGGCCGATTACCTTGACATCAAACCCTTTTTTAACGAACTGGTCCAGATTGGCAAGGCTCTCCATGTGGGCATGGCCGCCGCCGGCAAGTATCAGTGTTTTTTTCATTCCCACCCTCAAAATTAATGGTTTATTAAAGACTTTCGAGCAACTTGCCCAGTTGTGCCCACCCTGTTTGGTTGAGAACGTTATGGGGAAAAAGTTTATGACCGGGTGTTTTTCGTTTATGCAAAAACAAAGCGAAGATCTCTTTTTATAGAATAACGTAATGGGAAAAGCAATTATTGAGCGAAACCCCAGGCCGGAATAAAAGCTGAATGTATGACCCGTAGGAAGATGGTTCATTAACAGGAAGAGGTTTTAAACTGACCTTTACTGTGTTAATTTAAAGGCTTGGTATTTAGTGCCCGAACGAAAACCGCCAATTTTCCCAATTTCTGCGTTGGGCGCGAATTTTAATCCTCAAAATACGCCATGTATTCCTCCGGTTAAAATTCTTACCCGCCTTGAACTTGAAAAAATTTTCAGGGTTTCGTTCAGGCACTATTTAGAAAATTTACGAAAATTTCTGACAAACTTGAGGAATTATGACAAATTATAAAAAATGTTTATATTTGCTGATTATTTGTTTCCTGATCTTCCCCGCCGGCGCCTGCTCAATTAACCCAATCTTCTCAATTGATTGGTTTCAAAAATCAAGCGCTGCTGAATATGAATCTCTCATGGAAAAAGGGCGTGCGCTTGGCAGGCAAAGG
>CAZQLG010000546.1:0-1885 GCA_964594105.1 uncultured Desulfococcus sp.
TAAAAATATGATTCCAGAGTTCCAAACCCCTCTTCGATCATTTTCTGATAGCTATCCCGCTTCTTTTTGCTGCTATGAATCCACTCAGAGATTCCTTTTTTCTCTTTACTTGGTATTTGATATTGCTCAAGAAAGGGTATGATCATATTTTCGATTTGATCCTGAAGCGAAACCATCATCTTAAACGTATAGTGAAATGTTTTTTTATTAGACGCTATCATGTTTTTTAATAATTTTATTTTTTCCATCTGCTTTTCCCTCCCTATATTTATGGTTAAAACAGTTTGCAAAAAACATCCTGTCAATATAGAAACCGTTTTCTATCCTGTTCGGATACGGTTTCTAATTATTTAGATGATTTGTTTTATGTAGTAAAACAGGTTCATACATCACATCAATGACATCATTATACTTTTCAGTGACAACCTTTCTCTTTATTTTCATTGTCGGCGTTATTTCCTCATTGTCCACCGTCAATTCATTGGGAAGAAGTGTAAATTCCTTTATTTTTTCATAATTAGCAAAATTTTGAGATTTCTCTTCAATCCGCTTACGATATAACTCAATGATTTCCGGTTGTCTGACAAGTTCTGCCATGGATGAAAAAGAGATATTATTGATGCGGGCATATTCCTCCAGTGCTTCAAAGCAAGGCACAATAAGGGCGGAAACAAACTTCCGGTTGTCTCCAATGACCGTAACCTGTTCGATAAAGTGGTCGGCACCAATAACCGATTCGATCAGCTGTGGGGCAATATATTTGCCGCCGGACGTTTTCATCAGATCCTTGATTCGATCGGTGATTCGTAATTCACCGTTTTCATCAAATTCGCCGGCATCACCGGTTTTAAACCAGCCATCTTCAAAAACACGATCGGTTTCTTCGGGTTTGTTGTAATACCCTTTCATTACAGTGCCCCCTTTTACCAGCACTTCACCCTCTTTTGAAACTTTAACCTGCACGCCAGGCATGGGGGTGCCGACCAGTCCGAACTTAAAATGATGCGCCGGATGACAGGTGACGGTAGCAGTCGTTTCACTCAAACCGTATCCGTACCAGACAAAAATTCCCACTGCATAAAAAAACTCCTCGATCTCCTGTGACAACGGTGCGCCGGCACATGGCATGTATCGGATCTTTCCCCCCACGGCATCCCGGATCTTCTTTAAGACAAGTTTATCCGCGATTTTGTATTTTACGCCCAAAACAGTCGGAATCGTCTGCTCGTCTTTTTTTAGATTGTTTGCGGCGCCGCCGGTTTTAATCGCCCAGTTAAAAAGCATTCTTTTCAAAGATGACGCTGATTCCAGTTTGTGATACACGGCAGCATAGATTTTTTCGTAAACCCTTGGCACCGCACACATGATGGTCGGTTTAACTTCCGGTAAAAAATCGATAATTTTTTTCGGATCATCCAGATAACACACTTCCATGCCATGATACAGTGCATAATATGTCCAGGCCCGTTCAAATATATGCGACAAGGGGAGGAAACAAAGAGACACGTCTTTTTCATTGGGATCAAGCAGCCGCATATCATGGATTGCCGCGCTGAATAACATATTATAATGGGTCAGCATCACCCCTTTTGGCACACCGGTCGTGCCGGAAGTATAGATCAGTGTCATCAGATCATCCTGGGATGCACGGCTCAACCGATTGTCAATTTCATCTCCAAGGGCTGATTTTTTACCGGATTCAAGAAATTCATCATAATACATGGACGTATCCGTGCCATCTAAACGAATGTTCCGGTCAAAGGCGATAATCTTTTTTAAGCAGGACGACGCCTTAAAAAAACGCAGCACATTATCGTACTGTTCCTGCCCCCCGACAAAGATGAGCTGGGATTCCGAATCATTAACGATATACTCGGCCTGTTGG
>CAZQLG010000547.1:0-1868 GCA_964594105.1 uncultured Desulfococcus sp.
CTGAGTAATGATTCGTACTTAGCGTACTATGAAGCAGCGAAGGATGCAGCGCAACCCAAAGCTAAAATAGTAGTTGGGCTTTTTACGAAGCCATCATATATTTAATATTATATCAGCAACTTCTTTACCTACATCCACCTCAATCTTTGCCGGCTTTTTATCCATTAACGGTTGAACCATTGCAGCGATGCTTTGGGGAGTATGGTCACGCATTGGTATCAGTTCCCCGACCCCGTAATGATCCAGACGGTGCGCCATGATATATTCCTGCTCAAAATGGTAATCTAACGGAATGGCAATAAAGGGTATCCCAAGGGCGGACAATTCCGCGACCTTGCCATAGCCGGATTGTGTAATGACAACATCAGACGCGGCAAAGTATTGATATAAATTATCAAGGAACTGATGGTAGTGGATCCAGGATTTTGTTCCGGGTTTTGGGCATGTGATCATGAAATACGGGTTTGAAATATCTTTTTTGAGGATTTCAAACACCTGCTCAATGATCGCTACACGCTGCTGAGAATCTCCCTCCGGCCCGATGGTGGCCAGAAACAGCGTGCAATCTGCGGGCAGATCTAACTTTTTTCTCATCGTATGCTTATCAGGTATTGCATCCGGGTCAAAACCGATGACCGGTTTGACAAAGCGGCAATGTTTCTGCGCCCATTTTCTCCTGCCCGGCAGCAAAAATCCCATACTTTCACCCGGTATTTCATCCGCGTATCCGACATAAAGATATTGATCCGGCCCCATATGGCTGAACGAAAATTTAAGATTGTTAAACCAGGCGGTAAACTGATCCTTTGACCTTGAATTCATGGCTTTGGTGCCGATAAAATCGGTTAGAAAAATAAACGGAGCGGGTTTTTTGTCCCAACGTGATGCAAATCCGGTAAGCAGCCAGAAGGCTTCATCCCCGACGATCACGTCATAATTGGTTTCTTTCCAGGCCGTTGCGCTGATCTTAAAATCATGTTTGTGCAGCCGCGTGTCGGCCCGGGTATATTCCATAAGATTAAATTCTTCCGTACATCCGGAGAAAACCTGCTCATAGGTTTTACCGCTTCCTTCCAGCAGGGAGGAACATTCAAGGACATGATAGCCACGGCTGGCAAGAAATTGACCGGCAGGGTCCGGTGCCAGCCAGTCAATCTCAACATCTGCTGATTTTTTAAGCTGATTCACGATGGCAATATCACGCATAATGTGCCCTTTGCCAACGGAACTCACCGCCCATAATATTTTCATTTTATTTCTCCAACGTCAGACTTGAGGTCTGCACTTGATTCATGTCTATCATTCCGATGACACCACACATAATTATTGGCAAAATTCAGGCGCGCTCAACAGGAAATGGGGTCAAACCTTGATTTTTGATTTAAAAACACCCCCTCTTGACCACACCTCCTCCGTCCTAAGATCTACCCTTGACTCTTGTCAAAATCTTAAATGGGTTCAGGTTAAATCAGATGTTGACTAAAACAGTATAACCCTTCTTATGAATGAAAAGATACGTAGCATAAAAAAAAGATAATGAAAAGGAATAATTAGAAAATAGATCTTACAATGTACTACAATGTCGGAGTTTTGTTGATGGCTTCGTAAAAAGCTCAAATTCTTTGTTGCACTGCATTCTTCGTCACTGCGGAGTAGCAAGCTACGCCTCATTCCTCAGAATTTGTGCGCCTCGCCAATTTTATTAGATTGGTGAACCTTTTTTCTTTGCCATCTGAACCTGACTTTTTACGAGTTTGTCAATTTTTAATCTTGCCTGATTTCTATACGAATTTTCACTGTCCCGAATTCTATAACATCTCCGGCAAAGATTTTTTTCCGTTTTCTGGTTTCAACCTTCCCATTGACGA
>CAZQLG010000548.1:0-1866 GCA_964594105.1 uncultured Desulfococcus sp.
TTTAAGCATATGCTCGATATCGGCGTCTTGGGCTAAATCCATTTTTCAAATGACGCCATTTTCTTAACAATCGCTCTTTGAAAACTAAAAAAACATGATTCAGGTCCAGTTTGTCGGATTTATTGCTATTACTTTCCGGATTCAAGGCAATCCAGACCGCAACCGCCCTCAGGAAGTTGATTCCCGCTGCTTTTAAAGTCGCACAGAACCGAACGGAATCGAATCCTCTCACCCGAAGTTGCTTGACCCCGGTTCGCCGGTCATATTCCGACATGGTGGCCTCGACGCCGGACCTCCACCGGTAGCGGTCTTTAAATTCGTCCGTTTGTTCATAGGCCCTTCGCTTTGCGATCCGCATTTCTTTTTCCGTATAGCGAAGATAATAATGTTTCTTCCCCTTCTTGACCGGGCAGTGGGCCTGGTTCGGGCAACCGCTGCAATGAAGAGAATTAAATGCCGCCGTGTGCCGAGTTTTCTTTTTCTTTACCGTTTCCGGCGGAAGGCCTTGTGGGCAGGCAAGGATTTTGTCGCTTGCCGAAGTTTTAAATTCTGAAAGACAAATGATGTTTTCTTTCTTCTCTCCCATGGTCGGCGAAACGATTTCCACGCCTGCCTGTTTTGCTTTCTGACAGTTATCATCACTGCCGTACAATGAATCTGCCAATATTTCCTTGGGGGCAAGGTCGCGGTCTTTTGCGGATGCAACAGCCGGTAACATGGCATTGGCATCACTTTCATGAGCCGGCTCAACATGGACATGGGTAATCAGATTAAGGGTTTTCTCCCGGACTTCTTTATCATTGGTGGCGGCATAGGTTTCCATGATCTGAACCTGATATCCCTGACCCTTATGGCCACTGTAAGAGGCGTCCGGGTCTGAAGGATTTTGAAGAGAGCTGGAAGGGATTTCTTTGGGCGCTTTTACGACAACGATTGCCCCTCCGTCCCCAGTTTCCACGTTGCACTGCTCATGTAGAATCCGCTCAAGCTGCTTGTAGCTGTGCATGGCGGTTACTTCCGGCTGGCTTTCAAACTGCATGACCAGATCAAAAAGATCATTGCTGACCATGCTCAGCGTTTTTGAGGCCAAAGAAGGTTTTACCATGGAAAAGCATTGCAGGGACTTTTCCGGAAGGTATCTGCCGATCAGATCAGCATCGATGGATTCAAGCAGATCTTTATTCTGTCGTTTTAGATTTTTTATAAATTTGTTGATTCCGGAAGCAAAAATACCGATACGGCCCAATCGGCGCATGTTAGACTTGATATGAACCGAATCAATCCGTTGATTATCCAGATCCACCTTAAACACATCGGCCAGTTTTTTTGTTACACATTCGAAGACAACACCATCAAGCGCATTATCGACGAGTATGCTGCGCATCGTCCATAATGTTTTGGGGCACATGTATTTAGCGGAATCCGATTCTTCCGTAATATTGAGGGCATAATGCCACTGGATATTGTAGGTTAGTTGACTGCAGGTTTCTTCATCGGTCAGATCCAAGGTCTGCTGAAGAACAAGAACACCGAGTACGGTATATAATTCTTTGCTCGGGCGGCCGTACCCCTCACTGAAAAAAGGGAATATCCTGCTGACAGGCAGTTCAGGAAGGATTATATTTTTGAACAATCCCGGCCATGTCTTATCAAGTAAGTCCCGCCTTTTGGGGCTGAGAAACCGCCATGGGTCGAAAAGTTCGGTCTGTTTGTGATCTTTGATGAGAATCATACTTTTTCCTTATAACAATTTGATTTTATAGATATATATTTATCAAATAGAAATAAAAAAAGCAAGCTTAAATTTATTAAAAATTTCATTATTTCAGCTATTTAAACAAAAAATACTTTTTACGAATTTGTCAA
>CAZQLG010000549.1:0-1861 GCA_964594105.1 uncultured Desulfococcus sp.
TACCTGGAATGCACGAAAGATAATTATTTTACGCCTGATCTTCCCACAAAACCGGTGGACCTGATTTATCTGTGTTTTCCCAACAACCCCACCGGTGCCACTATTTCAAAGGACGAACTGGGTAAATGGGTTAATTATGCCCGTAAAAACAAATCCTTAATTCTGTTTGACGCGGCTTACGAAGCGTTTATCCGGGATAAGGATATCCCGCATTCCATTTATGAAATAGACGGTGCAAAAGAGGTGGCCGTTGAATTTCGGAGCTTTTCAAAAACTGCCGGATTTACCGGCACCCGATGCGCGTTTACGGTCGTGCCCAGGCAATGTATGGCGTATGACAGCCAGGGAGCGGCGCAAAGTCTTCACGCGCTTTGGAACCGACGGCATTCCACAAAATTCAACGGGGTGTCTTATCCGGTCCAGCGGGCGGCCGAAGCCATTTACAGTGATGCGGGCAAACAACAGGTCAACAAAATTATTGCCGGTTACATGAAAAATGCCGATCGGATCAGACAGGAAATGGATGAAATAGGCCTTTCCTATGTGGGCGGGGAGAATTCTCCGTATATCTGGATTGATGCCAAGGGCGATTCCTGGGATTTTTTTGATACGCTGCTCAATAACGCCGGCGTGGTCTGTACGCCGGGGGCTGGTTTCGGCACCTGCGGCGATCAGTATATCCGGCTTTCCGCGTTTAACAGTTTTGAAAATGTGGAAAAGGCCATGAACCGAATCAGAAAATCGTTAAAATAATTTTTTTTACAGGATCTCTGGAACACCCTGGCAACCTCTCTATATCAGAACGATTGATATAGAGGCTACAACATATAAAACCATCACCCTTTAGTTTTGAAACAGCGCGATTATCCGCTGATCCACCCAGCTGTTAAGGTAAAAATTTTTGAGATATCCGCAATGTCCGCCAAATCGTGTTGTTTCAATTTTCAGGACATCCGATGATGCCAGGTTGTTAAGATCTTTTGCGGGAATTATCGGATCATCAATGCTGGCAATAATAATCGCCGGAATGCTAAGGTTCTCAAGAGCGTGTCCGGTGATAGCGTACGCTTTTAAATATGTCATCATATCCGGAAAGTCAGTAAAATTGCTGACAAAATAGTCTGTCATGTCACTGATTAATTTAAAGCCGGAAATGCGTTCAAGACCTTTTAGATGCGGGAAGTACTTGCGTTTGATGTGCAGGGAATCCCGCCATTTTTTCATGAAATACAAATGATAAATCTGAAGGCCGCGTTCCATGGCATGCAGGGTATTCGGCGGATAAAGCACCGGGCAGATGGCGATTACCTTATCTATTTTGATGTCTGCTGCCGGCGCCCTGGCAGCCACCCGTAAGGCAAAATTTCCACCTAAAGAAAATCCGGCCAGAAACATTCGTTTGTGGGAAAACAACGCCTGGATGCGTTTTACTGCAGCGACCACCTCATCAATCCGGCAGGAATGGAACACCCCTTCGTTCAGATGGTGCGTCGGTCCGTGGTCGCGCATGTTCAGTCTGAAAACATCAAATCCTTTGTCCCAAAGAGTGCCGGCAGCTGATAAGAGATAGGATGATTCGGAACTTCCCATCCATCCGTGAATCAGGATACACAGGTCTTTGTGGCCTGGATTATGACCGCTGAAATATCCCTGAAGCCGAATGCCTTTATCACAGTCAAGAATATGCGGCGTAGCGGCATTGAGCATGCCCCGTGAGCGATTGCGAACAATGGGTTGCCGTAGTTTAATGCTGTTAAAAACAGATTGGATGTGCGGATTGCGAAGCAGATAGGGTGGCTTAAAATCGTTTTCTAAACCTTGCATGGAAATGAATCAAACCCTTTTTGTTATTTGAAAATTG
>CAZQLG010000550.1:0-1846 GCA_964594105.1 uncultured Desulfococcus sp.
GTTAAAGTTTAAGGGAAACCAGTATTTATTTCAGTAAGGAAAAGTATTCAGAAGTTAAGAATCGATTCAACGATGTAGGAATAGCAAATAAGAATTTATGAGGAATTATAAGAAATGTGATATTGAGCCTCAGATGAACACAATATTAAAATTTATGTTATTATAGGAAAGCCTGAAATGTCAAGAAAATTCGAGTGATGATACATAGCAGATGTACGAAACCGTTTCGCGGTAGCTTTAGTTCAGTTTTTCCAACATCCTTTTGAGGTTTAAGATTTTTTTTCATTATTTTGTCATTTTGGCTAAATTTTTAAGCATGGAATTGAAGTTTTAGCTTTTATTTTTTTCAAGAGTATGCAATATTACTTACTGTAATTATAATGATAAAAAGAGGGTGGATACTTTACCCATATGGTATATTTCATGCCAAAATTATCGACGGCTTCGTACATCACCGTTTTATCAATAATCCCGCACTAAGATACTACGATCTAATTTTCTGACACGGTCAGCGCTTGATTGCAAAGTTCTGGTTTTTTTTCGACGGGGCTATGGATAAAACGCTTATTAGTAATCACAACAACCACCGAACTTGTGATAAGTTGGAGATACAACAGGTTTCAGGAAGTATAATTCTCAAGGGATATATGAAAAATAAAGAATTTAAGGAGAAAAAATAGTATTCACTTGAGGAAAATTATTTTTGACCAAATCTACACTTGATCGCGCCATATCTCAAGCAGTGTTAAGTCATTATTTATTTTGAAAATCAACACCGGTATCATACAGTTCCCTGGCCCGGGATCTGCAGTGTTCAGACAAGACCGGAAAGCGGTGCCCCCACATTTCAAAAGGACAGATTCATGATCAGCAAAGAGGACAAAAAAAACAGTATGGCGGGTATACGGGAATTTTTCAAAAAAGACCGGTTTGCTGAATATGTCGGTATTGAACTGGTGGCGGCATCACCGGGAATGGCAACGGTACAATTGAAAATCGGACAGGAGCATCTCAACGGGGTGGATCTGGTCCACGGGGGCGCCATTTTTGCCCTGGCTGACTTTGCCTTTGCTGTGGCTTCCAATTCCCACGGCACCGTCGCCCTAGGCATCAACGCCACTATTTCATATCTCAAGGCGGCTCGCGGCGGTGTTTTAACCGCTGATGCTGTTGAAGTTGCAAAAAATCATAAGACCGCTAACTATCAAATCAATATAACCAATGAAAAAAAAGATCTCATTGCTGTGTTCCAGGGTACCGTGTACCGGAAAAAAGATAAACTTCCCGGTTTGTAATATGGCGCCATTGATCATCCTTTATGATTTGGAACATGATTCCGAAGTGGTCGTCATTCACTAGGCGAACCATCTGCCCGTCATGGGTCGTGGGTTGATCCAATTCCAGCGGAACCGTTACACGCGGTGTGTTGGTACTTTGCCCCATATCGGCAATCCATTGTTTCCCTTCAATGGTTACCAGTTCAATCTGATGTCCTCTGCCGGCGGGCGGTAAGAGACCCCCTTGCCCATACGCCGTTTTTTGACAAAATCTGTCCTGTGAATTCTACTCGTGCCGGTCAGGATGAATTATGACTAACTTAACGGGTACCTCTTTAGCAGTGATCTGGTGCACGGTATTTTTTGGCAAAAAGATGTAATCGTACTTTGAATAGGTTTCTATCCCTTCCCGATCGCTCCTCTCCAGTTCAATGACCCCATTCGTCACAACGATGATCTCATCATAGGTGTGCGCTTCCTTGGGGGACTGATTGGCTTCCTGGGCAAAGACGATCTCGACCTCAAATTCATTCCTCGCTCCTTTGAACACTCTCGTTATATCGGGTGGT
>CAZQLG010000551.1:0-1826 GCA_964594105.1 uncultured Desulfococcus sp.
TCTGTTTTTAAACATACTATGTTAGAAAAAAAGGTGGGGGAAGATGATATTAAGGTCACCATTCAAATCTATATTTCCGGTTACAATCATTTTTTTCTTGTTTCTTCTTGTTTTTTCATTTCAAGCAGAAGTTAATGCTGACGACCAACTGCCTGCTGACGACTTTAACGACAATACCATTGGCGACATATGGTTTTTAATAGAAAGCGCAGAACCAACAGAGTTATGGTTTGAAGAAGCAAATCAGCGCCTTGAAGGTAGGTTAACAGGGAGTGTGTCTGACGCTACAACCGTTTTAACTTCAAATAAATGGAAGCTGTCCACTGGCCAAGATTTTTCTATGAAGGTTGATTGGCATTTTTCAGGCTTGCCATCAGCTATCGACTACGCAGGAATTGGATTGGGTGTCTTTAAAAATTTAACGCCCCAAACAGATGTTAATATAGAGGTAGATACTGAAGGAGGTGAAGCCTATTTTAGCATTGATAGTCATCTAAACGGGAGTGAATCAGGCGACTATAATGACAAACCCCGAACGGTCAACAATGGCAAATTTTACATTTCCTATGATTCGATAAATGATCGTCTTTATCTCAGCATAAACGAATACTTACAAAGCAATAACCCAGACAATGGTGATTGGGTTTTTGATGGCTTGTTAAAAGGGTCCTGGAGTGCTGATGAAGTGTCTGTAATGCTTAATTTTTTTTGTGAAAATAATAACGATATAGCATTTAATAGTGACAACGCATACTTTGACAATTTTCAGGTAAACCAAGGCTCTATATTAGGGAATTGTGAAGATGGTGATATTAATTGTGACGGCAACATCGATCTGACGGATGCCATCCTCTCTCTTAAAATTGCAGTTGGCATTAATCCGGACCAACTCATCTTTATATCTGCCGATGTGAACAATGATGGCCGCATCGGATTACCGGAAAGCATTTATGCACTGAATTGGATCGCCGGACAGAAAATGCCTGAAGAATTCTGGGCGGCTGAAATGTTCGACGATTCCGGGCAATCCATGGGATTTTTAAATTTTACGCTTGAACAGCAGCCCGAAGGTGAGGTTTTGGCCAACGGTGATTATGACGTTGTTGTTTCAATGCCGCCGGTTACAAATCGACCGGTCCAGGGAGATTTCTCAGATCAGCCGATGGCCATCGACGGCAACACCCTTTCAACAGTATATGCCGGCACGCTTTTAGTAAACGGCATGTCCATCACCTTCACCCTCACCATTACCGGGACCACGGATAACGGCTATGCAACCGGCCAATGGAATCTTGATTTTTTAAGTAATTTGCTACAGGACCAAAACGGAACCTGGACGGGACAGCGACAGTCGGGAAGCGGAATCACGCAGTAACGATCAAGCATATCAAAAGAATAAAATGAAACCCAGGCAAAGTAATATCGAAAAACTGCAAAATCATTATTTCGACGTCCTCATTCATCGGGGGCGGGATTAACGGCGCCGTATCCGCAGCCGCGCTTTCGGGCAAAGGGGTAAAGGTCGGCCTGATCGATAAAAACGATTTTGCCGGATTCACCAGCCAGGAATCCTCCAACCTGGCCTGGGGCGGATTCAAATATATGGAAACGTTCGAGTTCGATCTCGTTCGGAAATCTGGAGTTTTTTTCTTTATTACTCGGCCCCAAGATATGGTTTTTTTCAATTTTCTGTTATCAAACGAATAGCTTACGATATCGACAGTATTGCAAAATTTTTTTCCTGTGCACCATGTCGATAACTTTACGTAATATTTTCTGATTTGAAGGCATACAACATATGGATTTTTAAAAATTTTCGAATGGCT
>CAZQLG010000552.1:0-1823 GCA_964594105.1 uncultured Desulfococcus sp.
AACAATGGTTTTCAAGCGATCCGAAAGATTTGGAGTGCTTTAAAAATGGAAAATGGAAATTTAAATATATAGTTGGAGACATTCCTTGCGAACGTACTGTTTTTTTTGATTCAGTTATAAGGGTATTAGATGATGGTTCTGTCTTTTTAAGATGTAACGATAATTTTGATTGGCATGGCGGGGTTTCGTATTCAGACATAAGACAAGGTGGTCGAGGGTTCGTTGTTACAATACTTGATAACGAAGACCCCCATGAATATGTATGCTTTTTTACGTTTACAATCGATGGGGTTTTAGCAGATGGGGTTTTTCAGTATCATTTCGATGGTTCATATTCTGCCGATTATCCGTTGATCGGAGGATGCCTTTCAAGTTGTCCGCAAACAACCGCCCCCGGAGACACAAACCAGGATGAAAAACTTGATTTATCGGATGTAATTTATATTCTGCAAATAATTACCAATGTAAGGCCGTAAAAGATTTATCAGATAGATATTTCTTTAAATAATTAAAACCGCTTGCTTTTTTGGTTCTGTGAATATATTTACATTTTCTTGACTATGGATATTATTCAACTTATTATATAGATAAGAAAAACTCTTTAACTAAAAGAGGTGGATCATGGCAGTAAAGGTTAAAATAAAAATAGAAATGCAGCTGCCTGTTTTGCTACAGAAGAAAGAAAAGTGGTTTGTTTCTTCATGCCCTATTTTAGATGTATTTTCTCAGGGCGAAACTGAAGAACAGGCAAAAAACAACTTAATTGAAGCACTCTCTTTGTTCTTATCATCTTGCTATGAACACGGGACTTTCGAAGCTGTATTGCAACAATGCGGTTTTCAAAGAGCCGTTAGTAATGATGTAATCGGTTACGAACACCCATTTCCAAATACTTCTGAATATGTGGACGTTCCCCTTTATCTTCTTGCCAACAACTGCGATCAAAACCATTGCCACGCATAACGCCTATCCATTGGAAAGTCCTTGAGTGTATTTTTTTAAAAGCCGGGTTTGTCTTTGAAGGACAAACCGGTGATCACCGTAAATATTGGAGAAAAGGCTGTTTCAGGCCTGTCATTATTCCAACCTATAAAGAAATCGATCAGGATATTATTAAATCAAATATGCGGACCGCCCATATGTCCCGCGATGAATATTTTACATTATTAAAACAATGTAAATAAAAAAAATACCAGACCCCACCCCTACCCGCCCTGAAAACAGGCGCGGGTTTTTTATCTGCGAATGTCCGCGCACGCTCACCGCCCCGCCCCCAATCGTTTGGTTTTCGGCATCTGACGGCTCCGGGATGCCCTTGACCTTGCGGTTATGCTGCAAAAAGAAGTCATCTATCTGATCCCATTGCATGAGGTCAATACCGTATTCTTGAGCGGACAGAACTCGAAAGGGTTTTAGAAGAACAGGAACTGTCGCATACTGATCTCGTGGATGGTAAGTCCATGCTCAAAGTTGGCAAGATTATAGGTGTAGACTCTATCCTTATAGGCCGCTACCTCCAGGAAGGTTGTCTGTTTGGTCTTTTTCCTGCCTATTTTGCAAGGTTTTTAATTCAGGGAATCAGCGTATCATTCGTTTGATGACGCCGATTGGTATGCGGTATGAAAATGCATACGCCAAAGCGCATCCTTTTGATAAACTTGTGGCTGAGATATTCCATCAGGAGATGATTCAGGATACAGTTGATATTTTGCGTAAGGCCGTTGATGCGAATATTGAAACCAGCATCCTTATCAATAATCGATCCGGAGGAAATGCTCCACTGATAGCCGAGAGAATTGCCCAAGAATTTTTAGGTGAAAAAC
>CAZQLG010000553.1:0-1817 GCA_964594105.1 uncultured Desulfococcus sp.
TTTTTTTGTTAAAATTGCTTTTTATTATTAAATTTTTTTCGGTGATTATTCGATGCGTCTTCTGATGTCTCCTTAATGGGTGTGCAGTGAGTATTTACTGCATGATAACCGAATAATCTATCAACCGAACGGGTTAAAGACCTGCCCGCTCTTAATCGCATCTGTTCGGGCAGTTCGACGATGGTTTCTGTTTTTCCAGGGATCACGATATGAAGAAAGCCCGGACATTTACCGGGATATTTTTTCAATACATGGTACAAATCATTTAATGCCTGTTGATCTATTCTTCCGGCATCAATCGTCATGTGGACGCTGGCGGTCCAGAATTCATCTGCCTTATCAACCGGAACAATGCTTTCCGCCACAATTTTGACAAATTTTTCATTCTTCTGAACCTTGCCTTGGACAAAAACAGGGGTATCGGTATGAAGCAAATCGTTAATCTGAACATAAATACTTGTAAAAACAACTACTTCAGTAGAACCATGGATATCCTCCAGCTCAATAAACGCCATGGGATCACCCCGCTTGGTCGTAATCGACTTGACACTCTGAATCATCCCGCCCATGCGGACAATTGCCCCATCTTTGACACCTTCATCCGCTAAGTCAAGGGAATTTGTACTGGCGTATTTTTCAAGCAGCTCCTGGTATTCATCCAAAGGATGTCCCGTAATATAAAATCCGATGGCTTCTTTTTCCAGGCTCAGCTTCTGTTTTTCATCCCATTCGACAATATCCGGCATGGTAGGCAAATTTAGCTGCTCAGGGCCGGAACTGCCGCCAAACAATTGCATCTGGGGGTCTGCCGCCTCTTTCTGAATTCTCTGACCATAATCCAAGGCATCCTCAACACACGCCATCATTTGAGAGCGATGATAACCTGCTGAATCAAACGCACCGCACTGAATCAGACTCTCAAGCACCCGCTTATTGACTTTTCGTATATCCACCCGCTGACAAAACTCAAAAACAGATGTAAACTTTCCCTCTTTACGGGTTTCAATAACCGATTCAATCGCCGCTTCACCCACATTTTTCACCGCAGCCAGCCCGAACCGAATTTTCGCCCCACTAACGGAAAACCCTTTATCACTTTCATTGATATCCGGCGGCAGCACTGGGATATCATGACTGCGGCATTCCGCGATATATTTCACCACTTTTTCCGAGGTGTTCATTTCAGACGTCAGCACAGCCGCCATATACTCCACCGGAAAATGTGCTTTTAAGTATGCAGTTTGAAAGGCAATTAACGCATATGCGGCACTGTGTGACTTATTAAATCCATATCCGGCAAACTTTTCAATTAATCCAAATAGTTCGGCTGCTTTATTCCTGGGAATATTATTTTTTACTGCCCCGTCGACAAAACGATCCAGGTGCTTGGCCATTACCGCCGGAATTTTCTTGCCCATGGCCTTTCGCAGGTCATCGGCTTGTGCCATAGAAAAACTTGCCAGATCACTGGCGATTTTCATGACCTGTTCCTGATACAGAATAACCCCATTGGTTGGATTCAGGATCGGTTCGAGTTCCGGAACCAGATACTGGACTTCCCGCCGGCCATGCTTGCATTCCACATAATCGTCCACCATACCGCTTCCCATGGGTCCGGGGCGGTAAAGAGCCACCAGCGCAGTCACTTCAGCAAACGATTCAGGCTTTAACCGGATGATCAGATCCTTCATTCCGGTGCTTTCCAACTGAAAAACGGCTGAGGTGTCACCGGCAGCCAGGAGCTGATATGTTTTTTTATCCTTTAAATCCAGGTGTTCCATATCCGGCGGCGTCTTACCCTGGGATTTGATAATTCT
>CAZQLG010000554.1:0-1798 GCA_964594105.1 uncultured Desulfococcus sp.
GCCTGATATATAGAAACCTGTGTGTCAACATCCAGGCTATTCTTCAGGCCGTATATGAGTGTTGACAGATAATGGGAAAGAATACCGGTGGCCAGAACCTCGCAATCGCTTTGCGGACTCAATACACCCTGGGCCTGTGCATTTTGTAAAATCAGCTTGATCTGTTCGGTAGACCGGGCGAATTGTTCATCAACCAGATCTCCCCAGGGACCTTTCAGAAATAGCGTCTCCTTAATCCATATTTTTGCCAATGCCGGGGTTTTTGAAAAATGACTGTATATCGCTTGGATGGGATGGACCAGCATTTCAATCAGGGAGCTTTCGGGTGGCAGGGTTTCATAAGCTTTTTGCAGTACATCTTCAATATCCTGATGCAGCGTGGCAGCCAGCAGAGAAGGCTTATCCGGAAAATGCGTAAATGCGGTGCCTGTGCCAAGACCTGCCATTTCTGCAATTTTTCGCAGGGTTGTTTTTTCGTAACCCAGTTCGAGAAACAGCCGCTTTGCGGTTTTTAAAATTAACTCACCGGTCTCTTCTTTTTGTTGAATTCGTTTATTTTTGGGTGGGGCGGTCATCTGTTTTTCTCCAATTATACATTGATCGTGTTCGCTGAACATGTTCAATATATAATTGGAGTATTTTTTTGTCAAGTTTTTATGTTGTGATGACCCTTATTTGAAACATCATGTCCGGCAATTACGCAAATTGAAGTCTTAATTTTTTTCCAAGGGCAACAGCAACATTCTCCAAAGTTAGAAGCGTTACTGAAGAATTTTTGGGATCCAACAATCTGTCTACCGAAGAACGGCTTGTTCTCATCATTTTCGCCAAAGCTGTTTTTGAGATATGCCGTAATTGCATTTCTTGCTTAATTTGATAAGCAAGTACACGCTTTAGAGCAGTTGCTTCAGCTCTAGCCATTAAATTTTCTTCCTGAAGAAAACTGTCAAAACTGCTTCCGATATGCTTACCTTCCATTTTAGTTCTCCTGATATTCTTTCAACCTTAAAAGAGCTGTTTTTAATTCGTTTTTAGGAATTTTTTGAGATTTCTTAATGAAACCATGCAATAAAATCATGACATTTCCATCAATTGTAAATAAAACTCTGGCAATCCCATTTGGGATGTTAGACCGCATCTCCCATAGAAACGGTTTTATTTTTTCAACTAAAGGCATACCAAGAGGCCATCCGAACTGAACTGTCTTAATATCTTCACCAATTGTCTTTTTGTGTGCCGATGATAGTGACTGAAGCCATTTTTTAACAGGTTCTGTTCCCGAACCTGTTCTATAAAAATGAGCTTTTAGTTTGATATCATCGAGATTCATATGTAATAGCGTACCAAAATTAGTACATTTGTCAAGGTGTTTTTGCCGAACATTTGAGTTAAGCAGCGTGCGGCTCACTAAAATGTGTCACAGAAATGGGTCGTATCTTTAATCTTGAAATTTTTCACGCAACAATAAAAATGGAGTCATTCTTGACAGACTTAACAGCGGTTAATTGATTTTTTTTAACCGCCGGTTTTTTTTTGCATGAATTCCTGGGACAGGATACATAATTATTTATATTTGGTTCCCTCAAGGTCCGTGGAAACGAGTTCAGAATGCGGAGCAAAGCGACATCCTCATTCGATGTTCAGTGTTGGGCGTTCGATGTTCATCTTTTTTGGAAATTGAGCCTGCTGAATCAATAAGCCGCTTTTTACTTACTACAGCAATCTGATCGGCCATTGCCTTGGACTTTTTACCACGAAACGTCACATATGCTTCACTTGGGTAAAGTTTATCAACATT
>CAZQLG010000555.1:0-1788 GCA_964594105.1 uncultured Desulfococcus sp.
TATGAATGATAATATGATGGAAACAAGGAAATAAGTAAGCTGTCCCCAGAACTCGCGGGATTATCCTTTTTTTCGGGTCTTATCCCGCCAATTTGCGTCATATGACCAGCATCACACGCAAAACGGCTGTCTTATAATACGGCTATTCGTACGTATAATTATTGTTCGGTGATTATAAAATTCCGAAAGAGCGCCATCATCAACATTAGCCTTGAAGGGTAATTTAATGGAAAAACTACAAGTTATTCAGGAATGGCTTTTATATATTAAAGAAAGGCCTTTTAAAAGTTTTCCGATTATTTTACTTCTATTTTTAGTGTTTTGGATCGTTAGGCCTTATATTTCCACTTTTTTTAGTGAAAAAGCAAAGCAACATGCTGTAATTCCTTCAAGTAAAAAAACAACAGAGACCAAAAAGGTTGATAAGCAAGGTGTCCGTTTCAAAGGGAATTTTAATATACAGGAAGATTATTTCCAAATTTATGATATTGAACAAGAGGGGGATTTAAATTTTAGAGATTCAAAAGGCGCTGGCGCTTCCGGAATAACTCTTCTTAGGGGTGAAGAAGGTGAAGGTGGAAATTTGAATATTAATAATTCTCAGTTAGGAAATGTAAACGAAAACACTATTCAAAAAAATGTTAATATAAAAGATAGCTCTATTGAGAATTTTAACAAAAATCAAATTGAAAAAAATCAAAATACTGGAAACAAATAATTTATCAGCGAACAACACCATGCACTTGATTCGCAGGGTCGGGCGGCTTTAGCCCACGCGCAGTTTGGTGTTAACGTTCGTTTTTAAAAGGAATCACACCCTGCCCACAGGTGATGATGAGCGTTGAAGGAGTATAGAAAATGACAACGTTACTTGATGGGATTGTTATCGGTGGTGTAGGCGGTGCTATCGCCGGATTGACTGTATGGCTTATTCAATATGCTCATGATAAAGTGGTTGAAAAGATCGAGTGTGATCGTATTTATAAATGGCTAGCTAATACGACTGATGAGCCAGGGAGTGAATTTCGTTCAACACGGGCCATCGCTAGCTGGAATAATCTTACTGAAAAAGGGAATTCAAAAAATATGGTGCAAAAATTATAGCCGGATGCTTGAAAAGTTGATCCGGTTTTTTTATTGACCATTATAAACAATTTGTTTATCTTTATTCCATGATTCAATCATTCAACTGTAAAGAAACAGAACGCTTTTTTTATTCCGGCAAGTCAAGACGCTTTCCGAAGGAGATTCTATCAAGGGCCGCTATGCGTTTGATTCAAATTAATGCGGCAACAACGTTGAATGATATCAGACAACCGCCGTCAAACAGACTTGAGGCATTGAAAAACGACCGGTCTGGACAATGGAGTATTCGGGTTAATGATCAGTGGCGCGTTTGCTTCCGCTTTGAAAACGGCAATGCGTTTGACGTAGAAATAACCGATTATCATTAAAGGGTGACTTATGTATTCAATAAACGGACTGCCCCCTATTCATCCGGGGGAATTTATCAAAGAGATTTTACAAGAAACAGGCGTTTCACAATCCGCTTTTGCAAAAAACCTGAATATTTCACCTATGCGGATATCTCATATCATTCATGGCCGCAGGCCTGTCACTGCTGAAATGGCTTTTTTGATCGGCAAGGCGACCGGGCAAACCCCGGAATACTGGCTTAATCTGCAAATGGATTATGACCTCAAGGTCACCGGGCGCACAGTTAAGAGGAAGCTGAAGGACGTACGGACAGTGGCAGGGTTAAACGCCTGCTGATTCCGATATAAAAAA
>CAZQLG010000556.1:0-1786 GCA_964594105.1 uncultured Desulfococcus sp.
AGGAAAAAATAATTTATAAATTATTTATAGCCATTACAGCTTACAAATGAGTTAAGTGAAAAACAAAATTAACCACAAAGAGCACTGAGATCACAGAGGAAAAAAAATTAAGCAAGCCCCCTATACTGCACCAGCTGATTTTTAATCGCGTAATGGATTACTTCCGCATTATTTTTCATATGCATTTTCTGTAAAATTCTGGACCGGTAGGTGCTGATTGTTTTTTCACTCAAAAAAAGGGTTTCGGCAATGTGTTTAACGGTTTCACCTTCAGCAATCATGCACAGAACCTGATATTCACGATCAGACAAGGTGGTGTGTATCGGTTGATCATGGTCTGATAACAATGTGTCGGCCAGATTTTCGGCAAATGCCGGGCTGATATATTTTCGGCCCATGGACACCTTTCGAATGGCCTTTACCAGTTCCGCCGGTGCACTTTCTTTGGTGAGGTAGCCGGAAGCGCCTGCTTTTAATACACGAACGGCATATTGCTCTTCCGGATGCATGCTCAAAACCAGAACATGAATGGTGGGCCGTTGCTTTTTGATCTGTTTTAAGACATCCAAAACATTTGCACCCGGCATGGTGATGTCTAAGACAACCACATCGTATTTATTCAGCAGTATTTTCTGAATTAGCTCAGTGCCGTCACAGGCCTCATCACAGACCGTCATATCCGGTGTGTCAGCGATAATCTGTTTCAGCCCTTCACGAACAATGGAATGGTCATCAGCGATAATTATTTTAATCATGGGAATTGCGCCCTGTTGTTGAACGGTTGTTATCTGGAATGATCCGTACGTGAACATTTCGGGCAATTGTTTTTTTTAACGATTCGCTTATTTTTGAATATATATCAAAAATGCAGTGCATGGTATCCGTTTTTTTCTGATTTTTTTGTAGGGTTTTTCTTATTATCCTGTAGGGTTTGCCCTACAGGGCGACGATTTAATTATTTTATAGGATAAATACTGATACAAAAATCAGCAAAACCCTACAAAATTATCAGCCTTCCCCGACATCCTAATAATTATTTTTTTGTTATCCTATTTGAAAATTCAAACATTAACAATAAATGCCATCGGAAAAAATAAATGTCTGCAAAAATACATCATTCAGCATTGTTTTTATCGGCGCTGATATCATTGATCTATGCGGTATGCTGGGTGCCATTTTCATTTTTTTTTGATAAAATTATTCTGTTTTCAATAAATCATCAGGTTCCGCCAACAAAATTGCACTTCTTGATCGGCTCTCTGTATTTGTCCATCACCACGTTTCTGGTTTTTATTCTAATGAAGAAGCAAATACGTCAAACAGCCCTTCTTCGATCTAAATTAACAACCGCAGATGAAATTTTAGAAAGCCGGGTGAAGCAGCGCATTGCTGAAATTGAAAAATCATTTGGCGACATCAAAAAATTAACGGGAATTATTCCAATCTGCGCCAATTGCAAAGACATCCGGAACGGGTCAGGACAATGGGAAAAAATCGAGACCTATATTTGTAAACACTCTGATGCCGATTTTTCCCATGGCTTATGCCCGGATTGTGATAAAGAACTGTATGGGGACCGGCGCATGCATTTTAAAAAGATTGCCCGCCAATATTCCTGAAATTCAAAGCGTATATATCCCACGGGGCATAAGATCTCAGTGAGATGTATTCCTCGCATGCTTTATCTCATTCCTGCGGTCTGCAGTGGGAATAAGGGTCAGGATGAACGTTTAACATTGATGGCTTCGTAAAAAGTCCAAATTCTTTGTTGCGCTGCATCCTTCGC
>CAZQLG010000557.1:0-1762 GCA_964594105.1 uncultured Desulfococcus sp.
AAACGCGCGGGGTTTGATGCGCTGGTGATCACCGGAAAATCCGATATCCCGGTGGTGCTGGACATCAATAATGACCGGGTGGATTTTGTTGAAGCCGGTGACCTTTGGGGCATGGATCGGGTGGATGCCCGGCAGCGGTTAATAATGGATATGGGAGACGATTATTGTATCGCATCCATCGGTCCGGCCGGTGAAAATCGGGTCCGGTATGCCAATATCATGTTTGAGCCCGACCATTATGCCGGGCGGGGTGGGCATGGGGCGGTTTTGGGGTCAAAACGGATAAAGGCCGTGGCGGTCCGGGGGGATCAGGAAATTATTTTTAGGGATCCCGGGACTGTCAAATCCGTCAATCGCAAAGGCGGGAGCGGATTTTCCGAATCCATTAAAAAAAATCCCCGTTCGTTTCTCGGGGTGTTGAGGAATCTCGGAACCTATGGGCTGCTTGACATGAATCGGAAAATCGGCAATCTGCCCACCCGTAATTTTAATTCCGGGTGCCCGGAAGACACGGTTGATTTGACGCATTATCACCATGAAACCGCAAAAACCGAAATTGTCGGCCGCATTTCTCCCTGCAAAAATTGTTTTGTGGCATGCAAAAAAAGTTCAAAAATACATCCGGAGCACAGCAGCCTGGCAGAATATGAAAGTATCGCTATCCTTGGTCCCAACATCGGTCTTGAGGGCGATTTTGAAACATGTCTGGAAGCTTGTGAGCTCTGTAACCGGCTGGGGCTGGATACGATTTCAACCGGAAATATGATTGCCTGGCTGATGAACTGTTTTGAAAGCGGGGCGCTGGATCCGGAAAAAGAGGGATATTCCATCCGTTTTGGAGACGGTCAAAAGGTAATTGAGCTGATCAAAAATATCGCGTTTCGCAAAAATGACCTGGGGAATCTTCTGGCTGACGGGATCGGGCAGGCAGTGGACAAACTCGGTTCTCAGACCTTGACATATTCGCGGTTTGTAAATGGTGTCGGCATGCCGGCGCACATGCCGAGAAAAAAACCGGGCATCGGGTTCGCCTATCTGCACGGGCCTAATCCGGCGGACCATATGAAACAGGAACATGACTGGATTGCTGCTCATGCTGGAAGTTTAAAACCGTTTAATATTAATGTGACGTCAGCGCCGGATGCCCTTGATGAGGCAAAAATAGATGTCTCAAAAGCAACGCAAATATATTATGCGGCCATGGATTCACTGAGCCTGTGCATGTTTATTTTCGGTCCCGGAAATATCTATTCATTTGATGAAATCATGGATCTGGTTAACGCGGCAACCGGGTTTCAGATGAGTTTCGAAGAATTGATGGAAATCGGCGAGCGGACAATTCAACTGCAACGGAAATTATATTTACAGCTGGGGGGCAAAGACAGTGAATTCCTGCCATTTATGGCGCATGAAATTCCCTCAGGTCCTTCAAAAGGTTCAAAAATAAAAAAAGCTGATTTTGATCATGCCAGAATATATTATTATGAGATAATGGGGTGGGATGAAAACGGATGGCCGAAAGATGAAACCCTCAAACGATTGGGGATTTAAACGGCGGTGTAATTCTTATTTGTTGATAAATAAATAAGTTAATGGGAACCATGATCGGTTTGATGTCTATGGCGGATATTTCTCGAAACGCTTATTTATTGTGATTTTGCCAATAAAAAAAGCCCCGCACGTTTTTTCAGTCCGGGACTTTAATATATATAAACCCACCTTTACGGCAGGATTGAAACTGGCTCCCCAGCGCGGACTCGAA
>CAZQLG010000558.1:0-1759 GCA_964594105.1 uncultured Desulfococcus sp.
ATTGTTGGAAAATAACAAGCTGAAAAATGGCAAATGAAATAATGATTTAATTCAACATAATGACACATTGTTCCCGGCCGATAGAGGAAATGATCAAGTCCGATAAGAGTTGATGCGTGTCGGGATTTCAATTCTGAATCCGGTGCCCGGACGTTATCGTCCGGGCACCGAATGCATCTTTTCTTATTCCATCCGGAATTACTCCATCAGGTCAAGGTCAAGGGTTATGAACGGTTCGATGATATTATTGATGGGAGCGGCTTTTACCACATAAGGTGTCAGCGCATATACATAATCCTCAATAAACAAACCCCGATACCATGCAGGATAATACTTATAGCTGAACATATCCTGTCCATCCCGTTCAAACACGGGAATCCGGCCCTGGAATTCAAAATCGTACGTGTCGGAAAGCCGGTAGACATACAGGCCGTTAAATGTATTAGCTCCCCAGTTATCAGAATTATTAATTTCATTGAGACTAACCGGCAGGGCCAGTAGGTTTTTTCCCGGCCAGAACGCGACTGCCTTGTGATTATAAAGTGCTTCGGAATATGTTCCCGCATCGCCGATTGTCTCGGAATGGATCAGGGTAGGTGTGGTAAAATTACTGGTATCGAATACGGATAGCTGCAACCCTTTTATTCTTACGATACCACCGTCAACACTTATATCCTGGCCGATGGCCAGCAGGTAATCGCTATTTATGGGATGCAGATAGGTCGAATACCCCGGCACCTTGAGTTCGCCGGCAACAAATGGATTTTCCGGATCTGATAAATCAAGCGTAAACAGGGGGTCCACCTGGACAAATGTGACCAGAAAGCCTCTTTCGCCCACAAACCGGGCGGAATAAAGCCGTTCACCAGGCGCTAAAAAAGATTGGTGTCACATCTTGAATTAAATCATTAGCTGACATATTAAATGAAATGATTTAAAAAAAGATTGGTGTCACATCTTGAATTAAATCATTAGCTGACATATTAAATGAAATGATTTAAGAAATACTCATGAGCAAAGCTGCATAAAAAATTGTTGGAAAATAACAAGCTGAAAAATGGCAAATGAAATAATGATTTAATTCAAGATGTGACACCGATTTGTTCTCCCGATTTGTTCTCAATTTTTATGAAGGCACGATACAATTACCTGAATTTTGCATGAGTCGAAGGCTCCCATGTGCAAGGCATTTAACGGAGCACAGTCATAGTGAACTATTGCAAGCCGTTAATAACGCAGCACATGCGAGCCTCCGGCTCACCCTTTGGGTAAAAATTGATAAGAAAAAATAATATAATTCTTTACAACCCCTTTATTTCCAATTGATAAAACAGTTCTTATCAATTTTCATGCGAAATTCAGGTATTAACAAACTCGTAAAAAGTCGGATTTCGATGGCAAAGAAAAAAGTTCCAAATTCAAGGCGCGTAAATCCTGAGCAATGATTTGTACTTAGCGTACTTTGAAGCAGCGAAGGATGCAGCGCAACACAGAATTTGGACTTTTTACGAAGCCATCAGGTATTAATCTTCATTCATTCAGCATAATGCACAACCCCTGAAATATACTTAAAAATATACAGGATCTCGGCCATCCCGATACGATTGTCAGCGTTAACATCCGCCGCCAGGTTGCCATGGTGATCAGTTTCTATTCCTGCACAAATTTTTAAGGCAATCATCAGGTCCTTCAAATCAACCGTCATGTCATTATTGATATCTCCGGGAATATTGGAGATATCGTCGCATACATCGCCGAT
>CAZQLG010000559.1:0-1733 GCA_964594105.1 uncultured Desulfococcus sp.
CAGATACTCCGGTGAATAGGTTGGCATTACCCGCGTGCCATGGTAATCATGAAAGCGTCCGCGAAGACTGGAAAGGGGCACCGAGGTTTCAAGAAGGGACATGGCGGCGACTTCGCCAAACGCACAGATAATATCCGGCTTTACCAACCTGAGTTCCTTATCAAGGTACGACCTGCAAATATTTACATCTGTCATTTTCGGTTTCTGGCTCTCTGGCAGACAACACTTTACCGCCCGGGTAATATACACCTGATCCCGTGTCAGTTTCATGGCGGCTATCATTTTATTTAAAAGGTCTCCCGCCTTGCCACTGTAAGGTTTTCCAGTCTGAACATCATCCGAACTGGCAACCCCGCCCACCATGGCCAGTCGCGCTTTTGGGTTCCCATCACCGCAGACAACCTGTTTACTATCTTTTGACAATGAACATTTGCGACATTTTATAAAATTATTGTATATGCCGGATGAGTCTCTATTATTTGAAGCCGTTGAAGTCCCCCAACCCTGAATAATTTCAAGGCTTTTTTCCGAGCACGCAACACCTGCGCACCCGAGTTCATCAAGAAATTTCAGATGAGCGGAAAACCCTTCAAATATCTCGATAACCGGGTGTTTAGCGGATTCTTTATGATATAAAAATTCAGACATCAGTGATATTTAACAGATCCTCAACAGCCAATTTCAGACCGGGTAAATCGTCGACTATGACATTCCAGACCATCTCAAGGTCCACGCCAAAGTACTCATGGATAAGCAGGTTTCGGAAATCTTTAATATCACGCCACTCGATGTGCGGATATTTTTCAATGGATTGATTGCTCAATAGCTTAGCGGCTTCACCGATGATTTCAAATTCTCTGATAGTTGCACTATAAGTTCTTCTATCACGAAAAAAGTCATCAGCGGTCAAGCCTTTGGTGTATGATTCTATGGCACTGATTGACTCCAGGATATCTGTGAGATATAGCCTTTCATTTCTTTTAGACATAAACAATTTCTTTTTGGATGGCTTGTTTAACTATTGGTTTAATGGAACTTTCAAGCCCCAAATCAACTTTTTTATCAAATGCTTCTTCAAGCTCACGCTTGAAAGCAAAAAACGTATGAATATTTTTTCTGTTTTTTTCAATTTCAATCACAACGTCTATATCGCTTTGCTCATTTTCCTCTCCTCTTGCATAACTCCCCAAAAGGCCAATTTTTATTATACCATACTTATTTTTAATATAACCTTTATTTCGGTTTAAATAATCAAGGACATGTTCTCTGGTCATCTCATAACCTTTAAATATATTGGAATTTGATATTATCATATATGTTCTTTATTTCTTTGTACGCATCTAAAGCAAGCTTAATCCCTTCAATAATTTCATCTTCATTGTCCGGATATTCATGCGTTAATATGTTTCTGATTTCTCGATAATTCATCCATTTTTCAGCAGATGGAATTATTTCTAATCTTTCAAGTTTAACAATTTCGTAAAAAATCAAATTCCGATGGCAAAGAAAAAAGCGCCAAATTCAAGGCGCGCAAATCCTGAGTGATGATTCGTATTTAGCGTACCATGAAGAAACGAAGGATGCAGCGCAACAAAGAATTTGGACTTTTTACAAAGCCATCAAACTTGATAAATATCTAAAATTTTCATATTTCGATTCCATTTTCTTTTGCAATACAATATATTTTTTTATCTTTTCTATTTGGGGAATGAACAACAACATCAATTTTTTGA
>CAZQLG010000560.1:0-1728 GCA_964594105.1 uncultured Desulfococcus sp.
ATATTTTATATTTTTTTGTCTTATTATTAAAATCATACGTCCCGAGGTCTGAATTAAGAAATTAGATAAAGAATTTGATGAGGCAAGATTTCGAAAATACTTCCTTCAACTATGTGCTGCTCATCAGAAAGATGGCAGGGCTTTAGCCTTTGCATTTCTTGTCTATGACTTTGATAACTACACCATTAATAAAATTCTCAAAGATAGAGATTATTGGTCAACGCTTGACATCATTTCAGGAAATTATTTGAGTATTTTCTATTTAAATTCACAGGATAGTTATTTCAAAAGAAGGCAAGAACAAATTCAACAAGAGGAGAATGAAAACAAGGAAACTGAGGGAGATAGGTATTTGAATTTTCTCAGTCCTATCGAATTTCAAGCCCAATCGCCGGACGGAATTTTAACATTTATCCAAAAAGAATTTGGTATTAAAGAATCTATAAACACTCCATTCATAATTTTTTTTCAAATGAATGGATTTGATATAATTGATTATTTTGTAGTTAAGCTAAAAGCGGAGAAAATAGACGAAGCTTTTATTGAGCTAAAGAATCAAATACAGTATGCAGTCGATTCTTTAAAAAGAATAACGCCAGAGAATCGATCAAATTTTGCTGAAATCTTTAATTTGATAAAAAATGGCGTTCAAAATGGAAGATTGAATATATTTATTATCAAAACAGTTAAGCAAAGATTAGGAATAGGTTCAATACTATCACTCGTGAAAAAAGCTATAAGTGGGATATAGAAAACGATAAAGAAAAAACAACAGCACAGTATAGTATCCATTTAATTTTTAAGCACAAAAATGGGAGGCCCCATCCATGAGTCTAAATCCGTGCATATTGAGTCCCATTTGTCTCATCGGATGTGTCTGTAAAATAAAAAACTTAAAAATTTGTGCCTTTTCTATCGGGACCATAGAGGGATACAGAATATGCTTATGAAACAATCGGTTGGCATAACAACTGAATTCACTCGGATGTGTGTTCCGATATCACTCCAATCACACCGGTGATTCCGAACGTTCAATCTATCGATTTTGTTTAAAAAATAAATTATGAAATTCTTTTGTATACGTCTTTTCGATGGCCGATTTTTACAATCAGGATGACCAGTCTGCCATTATGGATTTCATATATTATGCGATAATCTCCGGTACGGACTTTATGAAACGTATTGTTTCCTTTCATCTTTGTTGTACCGGGGTCTGGAAAATTTCGGCTCAGATCCTCTATTCTCTTTTTAATCCGCACCAGATCCCGTTTGGGAAATCGTTTCAGGTTTTTTAATACAGCAGGCCGAAATTCAATAGAATAAGTCATAAATCAGAGCCCCAATTTTTTCCAGACTTCTTCGGCAGGAATATTGTCTCCCGGTTCTGCAAGTGCCCTTTTTGCATCTTCAATGTCAATATGATCTTCGATTTGCAAAAGCAGTTCAAGTGCATCAATAGAAATCAAAGCAGCAATATCCTGACCTCTGCGTGTCAGAACAATAGGTTCCTTCCTGTAGGCGACTTTATTAACGATATCGGCAAAATTTTTTCTTGCATCGGCTGTGGAAATTTTAGTAGTCATTTTGTATCTCCTTTATGTACAAAGCGTACAAGATGTACATAAGCCCGTCAAGTATAAGTATAAGTATAATAGAATTCTGGGAACCATTACTTGATCAGCGACAATATATATTGAGGTTCAGCGACAATTAAAATTGAGGTTTCCG
>CAZQLG010000561.1:0-1723 GCA_964594105.1 uncultured Desulfococcus sp.
TAAACCTATGTGTAAATTCAAAAAATTGATTGCCGCAATAACTGCTGCCGTTATTGTCTTTTGCGGCCTGATACCGCCTGAAACGGCATCTTCATTGACGATCAAAGAAGAAGAAGAACTGTCTGTTGAATTTCTCGAAGCTGTTTTTGAAGCTTATGATATAATCAAAGACCCGGTAATTCACGATTATATTAACGAGGTCGGGCAAAAAATCATATCCGCCATGCCTCCCCAGCCGCTTTCCTATAAATTTTATGCGGTCCGCCAGGATGCGTACAATGCGTTTGCCGGCCCCGGAGGCAATATCTTCATATTTTCCGGTCTGTTTTGCGCACTGGAAAGCGAAGATGAACTGGCTGCGCTGCTTTGCCATGAAATTGCCCATGTCTCGTGCCGGCATATTTCGGAAATGATGAAAAAATCCAAAAAAACGAATATGGCAACCATGGCCGGCGTGATTGCCGGGATTCTTATCGGCCTGGGTGGAGCGGGCACCATGGGTAGCGCGCTGACCATCGGCTCCATGGCTGCGGGTCAGTCCATTGCCCTGGCCTACAGCCGGGAAAATGAAATGCAGGCAGACCAGATTGGGAGAACGTATCTTCAAAAAGCCGGATATAATTTACATGGCCTTCTTTCCATATTGAAAAAAATCCAGTCTGTGGACTGGTTTGATGCTGAAGAAATTCCCACTTACCTTAAAACCCATCCGGCAACCGAGGACCGGATTTTATACCTTGACAATCTCCTGGAAAAAAACCCGCTGCCACCGACTCAAAAAAATGCGGCATTTGAACGGGCGCACACCCGCATGATGGCACTTTATGGGGATACGGATACCGCCTTGCGCCTTTTCAAAAGCCAGGTTGAAAAGAATCCGGACAATTTCACAGCACAATACGGATACGGTCTTACCCTTAACCGAAAGGGAAACCCGAAAGGTGCGATTGATCACTTCATCATTGCTTCTCAAAAAAATCCAACCGATTCTGATATCGGAATCGATCTCGGAATCGCCTACTTTCTGGCCGGAGACTACCTTAAAGCACTAAAAACATTCAAAAAAATACAAAAATCAGCGACAGGATTCAACATCGGCCATTTATATACTGGACGGACGCAGATGGCGCTCGGCCGGTATGCGCAAGCGGCCGATACGTTTAAAACAATTATAAAAAATAATCCGGACAATATAGATGTCTACTTTTATCTCGGGGAAACCGAAGGAAAGCTGAATAGATTAGCCAGCGCCCATTACAACCTGGGCCAATATTACATAAAAACCAAAAAATGGCTAAACGCTAAATTCCATTTAAATAAATCCCTGTCGCTTGAAAAAAATCCAGCACAAATTGAAAAAATCAGACAACAGCTGAAAGATCTGGCCCCCCCCTCCCGTTTTTGGGGGTTTGGTGAGAAAAAGGATACGGATAAAAAATAGGTGGAAGGTTTAAGGCTGGTAGTCTCGTAAAAAGACATCGCTGGTGCGCCTTGGCCTTGAGGCTTTCATTACGCGTGAAAGCATGAAACGTCTTGCCGTGTTAGGGGGCACTGAAAAAGAATTGCGCCCCATCCCCCGGCGAAAATCGTAGAATTATGGACGACTAACGAACAAGGATAGATTGTGTGAGTGCAGCGAACCACGATCTTATCCGAAGAACAAAAGGCTTATGTCAGCGGCAGCCAGTTTAGGATTGAAATACGAAAAAAAAAGATAACCGGC
>CAZQLG010000562.1:0-1715 GCA_964594105.1 uncultured Desulfococcus sp.
TTAATACACCAACCATATGCAGTTGCAGAAAGCAGATTCATGAAAAAAAACATATTTAAAAAAAGATCCACAATTAACGCACCGGTTGAAGACGTCTTCAAATGGCATGCCCGTCCCGGTGCAATCGAACGCCTGAGTCCGCCGTGGGACCCTCTTGAGATTATTTCCCGGACAGGGGGTATCAACACTGGCGCTGAAGTGAGGATGAAACTCAAAGCCGGCCCGATTCCCATAAAATGGCATGCCCGCCATGTGGAATACCTGGAAAATGTTTTATTTAAAGACATTCAGGTGAAAGGGCCTTTTTCCAAATGGAACCATACGCATCGATTTGAAAGCCTTGATCAGACAAAATGTATTCTTGAAGACGAAATAGAATATGCGCTTCCTTTTCATCCTTTAGGAACCGCTGTGATGGCACCGTTTGTTGAAAAAAAACTGAAACAAATTTTCACTTACCGTCACAACACGACCATGGCTGATATGGCTGCTCATCAATCACGAAGACAACACGGCCCATTGAATATCCTGATATCCGGTGCCAGCGGCCTGCTTGGTTCCACCCTGATTCCGTTTCTAAAAACAGGGGGACATACCGTCCTGCAGTTGGTTCGCCGCCCGCCGAATAAAAAAATCGGGGAAATAAGATGGGATCCGGCAAACGGCACAATTGACCTTGATGATACGGAAACGATTGACGCAGTCATCCACCTGTCCGGGGAAAATATCGGTGAAGGCCACTGGAGTCCTGAGAAAAAAAAACGCATCATTGACAGCCGGGTGCAGAGTACCCGCCTGATTGCTGAAACCATATCTAAAATGAAAAACCCGCCCAGGGTATTTCTATCCGCATCCGCTATTGGATTTTACGGGGACCGGGGAGATATTCTGGTAGATGAATCCGCTACGGTTGGCAATGATTTTATTTCCGATGTCTGCCGAATGTGGGAAGAATCGACTGATGTTGCAGTCCAGGCCGGTATTCGCACAGCCTCTCTGCGCATTGGCATTGTTTTATCTCCCCAGGGCGGCGCTTTGGGAAAACTGCTTTTACCGTTTACTCTTGGCATTGGCGGCAAAATAGCCACCGGTCGTCAATATATGAGCTGGATCAGCATTGATGATACCATCGGCGCCATCCACCATGCCCTGTTTGATGATAAGATATCAGGACCGGTCAACCTGATATCGCCGAACCCGGCAACCAATCAGACATTTACCGAAACCCTTGCCAAAGTTCTTTCCCGTCCGGCTTATTTCAGGGTTCCTAAATTTGCCATCGAAACTGTTTTTGGTGAAATGGGACGGGAAACAATTCTTTCCAGCACGCGGGTAAAACCGGTTGTGCTTTCGGAAACAGGATATGCTTTCCGGCATCCGGATCTGGAAGGGGCGTTGCGGCATCTTTTAGGAAAAACAGGATAGCCTTGCAGAAAACCCCATATGGGGTTTGTTTAGATCCGGGAAAAAATACAAATGAATATTTCCAAGGGCCTATTGATTCGCCAATAAAATACCAGCTTCGTTCATCCCTAAAGCGACTCAATTAAGAGATGTTGTTGATATCATACCTCCTGAATCATTTAACCCGGTATTTTCCGATTACTTCCGTTCTTTACAAAGATCAAAACAGCTTGAGAAATTTCAGTTTTTAAACGGCATGTACCTGATGCCAGTTGATGGGGTTCAATATTTTTCTTCCAAAACCATCTCCT
>CAZQLG010000563.1:0-1714 GCA_964594105.1 uncultured Desulfococcus sp.
GGTTTTGCGCTTCAATCGACTCAAATCGTCTTCCTTTCAGGCCCGTATCCTGAGTGTGTTGGATGGCGCTTTCAACGGTACCTTTTCGATTGGGATCTCTCACCCGTGCCGGATCGGCCATTACGCCATAATGATTGAGCATTGCCGCGTAAACCGGATTCAATTCCGGTTCATAGATATCCGACTTGATGACGCCCTCCTTTAAGTTGTCCAGCACCACATATTTTACAGTGCCACCAAAATACCGGAAAGCCTCTTCATGAAGTCTGGCCCAGGTTTCCTGGCTCGACTTCCAAACCACTTTGCGAAAGGAACGTCGGGAGTATTTCAGGGTCATGACAAACAACCGGGGACGTCTATATTTGCCGGATGGATGCAAGGTCATGGCACCCTGACCATAATCCACCTGGGCCTCTTCACCAGGCAAATATTCCAGCCGGTCGAACAGCTTGGGTGTATTTTTTTTTAGTCCCCGTACAAAGCGTTTTACGCTGTTATACCTGTTGGTAAAGTTGAATCGTTCCACCAAATCCTGATAAATGGACATAGCATTCCGGCCCAGCCTTACCTGCTGCTCTATCCATTTTCGATGGGGTTCGCAGGCTGATCTGGCATGAAACGGAATCTTCTGTGTATCCACTGGAATCACCGGTGGCCGGGGTGGGGGATTTTGATTTTGGTCTTTATCCTGGAAGGTGGCAACCAACTCGGTAGAAAGTGAAGAAACACTTTATCCGGAGAGGAATGTCATCAAATAGTAATCTTCCTTAAACTTTTTCTCTGTAATTTTAAGACAGGAGATGGCTGAAAATGTTAATAAACTGATAAGCGCCGGAATTGATATCTCCGATAACAGACCATCAATACTTTGAATAATTGTCGGAAGAAAAGCACCATGTTCACGAACCACTGTTATGGTTAACAAAGACCACGGTTCTCCGCTCATGAACCAGTAATTTAATAAAACTGCGGATAATACGAATAACGGGAGGCTGATAACAGCATTTTTCATTTTGAGAAAACAGATTTTAGAGCGAAAAATTTCGGAAATTTTTCCTTTAAGCAAATAGGCCTCAATATATATAATGAGGATTAAGAATAAAATATACCATATTTTATTCCCCATAAATCCAATGGTTTGAGTAAAAATCATTTTGGGGTGAATGAGGGTTGCGGGGTAAAGCACGGCATAAACTGCCCAGGAAATAAGCAATATCTGTAAAAAACCAAAGCTTTTTTTAAGAAACGATTCCCGGGTGTAATGATTAGGTAAGTAACAGGAATACAAATAAAAAAAGAAAAAAAGATACAAGCTGGTTGCTGCAAATTTACTTAGTAAAGACAACGCAAAAGAGATTCCGCAGTAAATAATGTATTTGCGGCTATCTGAGTGCAGGTACAACAGGAATGTAAGAATTGATATAAAACCGGTATTCCATACATGGGAGTCGGAATTCGGAATCTTGGACATACCAAGAATCACCGGCGTAAAGGCAATCAAGCCGGTAATGAGCAACGCATGATTTTTGTCTGTTAACTTTTTAATAAATTTATAAACAAGAAATAATGACAACCAATTAAAAACTAATCCTGGAATCCGCCACCAGAATAGATAGTTCTCAATTATCAATGGCGTATAATTTTTAAGGTGGATAAAAAACAGCAATTCACGGTGACTAACAGATTTTGAACTTGATCTACTTTTTGATGCCAT
>CAZQLG010000564.1:0-1714 GCA_964594105.1 uncultured Desulfococcus sp.
AATCATAATTTTTTAACCAAGGAGGATTAATAATGGCACTTAACCTTGATGCAGTCGGGAAAAAGCTCGGCCCGGTTACCAAAGATTACAACTGGAAAGATGTGGTCCTATATGCTTTGGGTGTGGGAGCCGGTTTTTCTGATCTCGACTATTGTTATGAGAAAAACTTAAAAGTAATCCCGAGTTTTTCCATTGCCGCAATTTTTGATTTTCTTTCCCACTATGCTTCAAATTCCAATATCAATCTGGCCGGAATTCTTCATGGCGAACAGGATCTCATTTTTCACCAGCCTATTCCGGTCGAGGGAACTTTTACGACTGAAGGTAAAATTACACACATGTATGATAAGGGTGAAGAAAAAGGGGCGCTGGTAATCGGCGAAAGTGACACATATCATTCAAACGGGGAAAAACTATTTACCAGCATAATTACCCTTTTCAGCCGGTTTGACGGAGGGTTCGGCGGAGACAATGCGCCCAAAGAGACATTTACTTTTCCTGACCGAACGCCTGATTTTGAAATTGAAGAAACCCCTTCACAGGATCAACCGTTACTCTACAGACTGTCCGGTGATGTATTCGCCCTTCATGTGGATACGGAATTTGCAAAAATGGCAGGCTTTGAAAAACCGATTATGCATGGTTTATGCACCTATGGATTTTCCTGCAGAGCATTGGTTCAATGTTTAGTGCCTGGTGAACCGGATAAAGTCCGACGATTAAAATGCCGTTTTTCACGAACACTGTTTCCCGGCGACCCGATTAAAATTCAGATCTGGAAAACGGATAAGAATACAGCTGTCTGGAAAACAATTAATGCCAAATCCGGAGAAACAGTCATTAACAATGGTATTTTTGAATTCGGCGATATCCCTAAAAAAGAAATACGATTTGATGATCAGGTAGCGGTGATTACCGGTGCCGGCGGCGGGCTGGGCAGGATTTATGCCTTGGAACTTGCCAAACGCGGCGCAAAAGTTGTTGTTAATGACCTGGGTGGTTCCCGGGACGGTTCCGGTGGCGGATCTGCCACCCCGGCTGAAAAAGTGGTTGAAGAAATTAAGGCACTGGGCGGAGAAGCGGTAGCCAACTATGACAGTGTCTCCACGCCTGAAGGCGGTGAAAATATCGTCAAAGCAGCTCTCGAATCATTTGGGACAGTTGATATCCTGATTAATAATGCCGGTATTTTGCGTGATAAAAGCTTTATCAAAATGGAGCCGGAAAACTGGCTGACAGTTTTGGATGTTCATTTAAACGGTGCATTCAATGTTTCTAAACCGGCCTTTAAAGTGATGCGGGAAAAAGGTTTTGGCCGCATTGTCATGACCACATCCGCCGCCGGTTTATATGGTAACTTCGGTCAAACCAACTATTCTTCTGCAAAAATGGGTCTGGTCGGATTAATGAATACGCTCAAACTGGAAGGGAAAAAATATAATGTTAAGGTCAATACAGTTGCCCCGATTGCAGCTTCACGATTGACTGAAGACATTCTACCGCCGGAACTGTTTGATAAAATGAAACCGGAATTTGTCTCTCCGCTTGTTATGTATTTATGCTCTTCCGAGTGTGATGCAAACGGCAATATTTATAATGCCGGCATGGGCTTTTTTAATCGAGCAGCAGTCATAACCGGTGCCGGTACAACTGTCGGCGACGGGACAAACCCGCCGTCGATTGAGGATATCGTCGATAACCTTGACACCATTGC
>CAZQLG010000565.1:0-1709 GCA_964594105.1 uncultured Desulfococcus sp.
GACATTATTACCGGCGCATCCGGGCTTGAGTTTAACAAAGCATTTTCTCACTCCATAGAAGTCGTTATTGAAGGCATTCAGGTTCACATCCCATCTGTTGATGATCTCATCCGAAATAAGCGAGCGACCGGACGAACAAAAGACCTGGCGGATGTCGAGGCTTTGGAGCTTCTCAGTCAATCGCCGAACAAAAAACCTGACCTGCGGAAATGAAGCAGTCGGCCTAAACCCCTTCTTCAAAACCGGCCGTCACAACCGTCGAAATCCCGCCTCTTGGCGTAAAATCGCCAGTGATCATCATTTTTTTAGGTGCCAGCACGCTGACCAGATCATCTAAGATCCGGTTTACGATATTTTCATAAAAAATCCCCACATTCCGGTATTGCAGCAAATAATATTTCAGAGATTTTAACTCGACAATAGTCTTTGCCGGGACATATTCGATGGTAATGCATCCCATATCCGGCAAACCGGTCATCGGGCACACGGATGTATATTCCGGTTGTTTGATGGTAATGGCAATATCTCTTTTGGATTGATACGCATATTCCATCGCCTCCAGCACGTCTGTTTTTATGGTATCCGGTTTTATGGTATCCGGTTTTATGGTATCCGGAGACTTTGATGTTTCGGCCGCTGATTTTTCATATGATTCTGGCATTATTATTCTTTCTTTTGTTTATAAAAAGCAGGTTCCAAGCCTAATGGATAATTTTAAGTAAGCTGTTCAACATCAACCTTATCTTTCAATCTCCCACTGGCCATTTTGTTTTTTATCAAATCATCATAGTTGATGATATTTACACAAAGCCCATCAAGCATGACATTAATTTTATTATCATAGCATTCTTTGAAATCTACGCCGGAAATACCGGTCATCACCTCAATGCGAATCGGCGGGTTACCCAAACGAATTACCTTGTTGCTTTCTAAGAATATATCTGTTGTTAACTCCGGCACATCAAAACCAAATTGCTTTATTGCGCTTACTGTCTTTTGCGCATTTTGCGCATCCATTTCTACCCATATATCCAGATCTGCTGTGGCACGCGGATATCCATGAAACCCAACGGCATATCCACCAATCAGCAAATACTTGACTTCATGAGAGTTCAGTAATTTCAAAAAATCTTTGAAGTCTTGATGAAGCGTTATCGCCATAATTTAGAATTCTTAACATTTCTATGTGTTGTATTCTGAGCTCAGCAGGTTGGGAAAGCCAATATTCTCTGTCATCCGGTTCATCTGTTAAAGATGTGATGAAAAATTTTGTTTTATCCATTTTCTGAAAATTGAGTTGAGGCTTTTGTTTCATCTTTTCACCTTTTTCTGGTCTGCAATAAATTATGGAATAATATGAAATTATAGTCAAATGATACATTATGGAAAGGAAAAATTTCCATTATGGTTTTATCCAAATCAGGTCCTATGTTCACCGATCTTTACGAACTGACCATGGCGGACGCCTATTTCGAGCACCAGGTCTTCGGCAATTCCGCTTTTTCATTATTTTATCTCTCCACAGCATAAACTCGTATCCCAAAAAATGACAAACGACTTATACCTCTCCCTCATTTTTCCGACGCCTGGAATCTAAAACAGACCGGACGATCTTGGCCAATTGCGTCTGATCGACCGGTTTCATCAAAAAATCGTCAATATGTAATGCTGATGCTCGGCCGCCGTTGACTTTTTCAGAAAATCCGGTG
>CAZQLG010000566.1:0-1699 GCA_964594105.1 uncultured Desulfococcus sp.
CTTCAGGTTTCATCTCTAATGGGTCCTGGTTCAGAATTACCATATCTGCAATTTTCCCTTTTTCCAGGCTACCGCGTTCTTTTTCATCAAAAGAGGCCCAGGCGACTTCACAGGTATACATCTTCAGCGCATCGACAATGGAAACGGACTGGTCCGGATCATAGGGATGATTACATGCCCCGTAGATTCCCTCGATAGGATCAGGGTATGTTACTGGCGCGTCTGACCCGCCACTGACATGAATGCCGGCTTCTATAAGCGATTTTATCGGAGAGCCTGTTTTAACACGGGGCCCTAAAATTTCCTCCAGATATGACATCGGTTCCAGAGGGCTGATCAAAAATGCCGGCTGAAGAGTAATTCCGATACCCAGTTCAACGATTTTCTTGATATCTTGTTCCGGGATAAGACAGGCATGTATAATCGTATGGCGGTGGTCTTTTCTTGGATAATCCAGCAATGCGGCTTCAATTGCCTTTACCGCACGGGAAACCGCTGCGTCACCAATGGCATGCATTTCAATCTGCAGGCCTTCGCGATTTGCTTTTTTGGCAAATTCAATGACTGCTTCTTCTTCCTGGAAGAGAATACCTTTGTTCTCCGGATCATTACTGTACGGTTCATGCAAGGCAGCGTCACAGGCACCAAAGCACCCGTCAAGGGCAGTAGCAAAACATCCGCCGATTCGGGGGAGTTTACGTTTTAATACTTTTTCCACTTCCATGGTCTGGAAAAACAGCCGGGTCTGAAACTGACTTTTCTTTGTTGCTGCACGGGATATCAGGCTCATAAGGGTAATATCAAGGTCTTTGGGAAATCCAATCCCTTCTACTGCGTGGATCAGGCCAACTCCTTTTTCTGCCAGCAGATCAAACCCTTTTATAATGCTATTTACAAGATCCAGGGGGGGCACCAGTGATGAAGCGAAATCCATGCCTTCAAGATATGCTTCATTAAATAAATGTCCTTTATCTGCATCAAACCCACGCAGGTTTCTAACTTTATCGGGAAATTTTTCCATCATTTTGGTGTTAAAAACCGCTGAGTGGCCATCATAGCAGACAAGAACCATGGGAACATCCGGGCATACTTCATCAAGTTCACTTCGACAGATTAAGCGTTTTTCCCTTACACTGTGCCTGGATACCCCAAAAGCGACAACCGCTTTCTTTTTTTTCTTTTCAGCCATTTTTTGTTGAATGATCTGCTGAATTTCGCGGATATCTTTTGCTTCTCTTACATCAAAATAAGCCACAGCGATCAATGCCCAGCTGGAGAAATGCAAATGCGCATCACCAAAAGACGGTAACAGTACACGGTTGCCTAATTCTATACCATTGGAATTGTCAGCGTTTGAATATTCGGCAGGCAGGGAATTTCCTATGTAAACAATCCGGCCCTGATCTTCAACCAGGTAATCATAAACATTGTTATCTTGATCCAAAGAGATGATTTTTCCATGATAAATTTGCATCGTTTTTAATCCATCCTTTAAATTCTTCCGATAAATTCTTCCGGTTTTCGCCAATGGCAATTTGAAACAATTGATCAATTATTTTCTTTTACCGTGGTAATGAATCCCCATGAAAAGCGTTTTATTTGTTCAATCATTTACAAACGTTTGAAGAGTATACAGATTGCGTATAATGATGACAAGATTTAAATACATAATAAAAGCTGGAAGCCACTAACATCTGAT
>CAZQLG010000567.1:0-1699 GCA_964594105.1 uncultured Desulfococcus sp.
GCGTGGCATTACCCATTATCAAAGAGTCACTTTCGATGTTTTGCTTGATTTCAATCGTGGTAGGAATAGAGGATCTGATAAATTTAAGCACTTCTGTTGCAATCGTATCGACCTGGATCGGTTTTAATTCCTCTTCTGATTGTCGTGCAAAAGCCAGTATTTGCCTGACAAGGTCCTTGGCCCGTTTTCCTGCCGTATATACCTCTTGAAGATTGTCTTCAATGTGAGTTCCTTTTTCAACCTCGTCAAGTGACAGTTCAGTAAAACCTATGACCGATGACAGGATATTGTTAAAATCGTGGGCGATGCCTCCGGCCAGGTTGCCAATGGATTCCATTTTTTGGGCCTGGATCAACTGCGCCTGCAGTTTCTTTTTTTCCTGCTCTGATCGTTTGCGCTCGGTGATGTCATTTACGAATGCGGTCCCGAATCTGGCGTTTCCCTCAGCATCCATGATCCCAGAAGCGTGGACGGCTACATCGATATTTGTGCCGTCCTTGCGAATATATCTTTTCTCCACAAAAAAATCTGTCGTTTTCAAAGAAAACATGTCCTGGAAGAGTTTTTTGTTATTGGGGCGATCATCTGGATGCGTCACATCAAAAAATGAAAGGCCCCTGAGTTCTTCTTTGGCATAACCCACCATCTGTTCATATGCCAGATTTGTCGTGACAAAGTTGCCAAGCGGGTCAACCGTGCAAATTCCAACGGGGGACGTATCGATGATAAGTTGCAATTTCTCCTCGCTTATCCGCAGCGCTTCCTCCGTCTGCTTGCGTTCTGTGATATCATGTAACAATGATGCAACGCCGACCACCCTGCCATCGGCATCTTTCTGGGGTGTATTGTACCAGTCACATGTGATTTGCCTGCCGTCTTTAGTTATGTTCTCGTTAGTGCTACGTGTACCCCCCTTATTGGACAATAAATCCTGGAAAACGTCATCAACCAATTCCTTCATGTCTTCAGGAAGAATAAGTTCGGTAGCATGTTTGCCGGTGGCTTCCTCTTTAGTATAACCGAATATAGCTTCGGCGGCCGGGTTCCACTCAACAGCTTTGAAATCCAGGTCCCAGGAAATTGCACCAACCGGTGTGTTTAGAAGGTGGGTAGAAAGTAGTAGTTCACTCTTTAGCAGTGATTCTTCCGCCCGCTTGCGCCCGAAATCAGCTTTCTCCAGTTCCCGAACTCGTTTCTCAAGATCTTCATATGTGGGTTTTTCAGACATGATTATTACCTGTGTTTATTAGGGACTTGAAAGTTACGATAACTTGCATCATCTTTAAATATCATATGAGTTGTGAATACAAAAGACAATCTTCAGGAAATGGATTTGAAAATATCAAACTTGCTTGCTAATGATCCCTTTATAAAGTTCCGGCTGATTAATGTTATTTTCAGCCGTAAGGACACGAACAATCCATATTCTAATTGCTTAAAATCATTATTTTCAGCAATTCGAATAACCCGAAAACCCATTGAAAGCAAAGGAAATGTTTTACTTTCCCAAAAACAACTTTTTCCAATTGCTTAAAAAGTTGGACGGTTTTTAAGGCGTTTTTTAAAATGACAATTCATTTAACCCAAGTTCGACAAAATTTGTCTAAAAACTGTCAAAATTAAGAGGTTTTTTATTGTAACCACCTGAAAATATTATATGTGGCATACGAAAAAGCCAATGTAGTGACTGAAAATAAAA
>CAZQLG010000568.1:0-1698 GCA_964594105.1 uncultured Desulfococcus sp.
AGTACCGGAAAATACAGTCATAAAATTTTTTTTTAAACTAAAACAAAGAGAATAGGCGATAAACGACCCCACCACCGGGCCGGTAACCGGCAAGGGGATCATGACGAAAAGAAAAATCCCGATCCATCCGTACCTGGAAATAACTTCTTCATATTTACGCGCATTCCTCTCAGAATTTTTAATGGCCTTTTGTAAAAATCGGACTCGAAAATATTGATTGTTAAATGAATACAAAAACAGTGAAAAGCTGAAGCACACAATCAGGACTTCTAAAAACATGTTGTAAAAAACAGTTAAATAAATATTCATATCAAAAGCAATGCAAAGGCCTACACCCGCAGCCCTGCCGCCGAGTGAATGCGCAATAAACGCACCCAGAAGCGTCCGGCCGAGGACAAAATCCCGTATAAAAGCATATCCAACAATTGCAAAAAAAATAAAAAACAGGAAAACAGAGGCAATCAGCATCCTGCCAGCTTCAGAACTATAAATAATTCTTAGATTAAATTTATTTTTCATAAATAACATTTTCATTTGATTAAAAATTTTTTATTATACACGATCTTGACGCTTGCTCAAATAAAAAATTTCTGATTTTTTAAAAAAATAAAAACAGGGAAAAGGAAGTTTTTAAAAAATGGATGATGACCGAAAAAGTAAAACACAGATGAAAAATGAAGTTAAAGCGTTGCAAAAACTGGGGGAGCGACTTGTGGCACTTTCACCTGATCAGCTTAAAACGATTCAATTACCCGAAGATCTCTTCATCGCTGTTAAACATGCATACCAAATATCACAACATGAAGCAAAACGCAGACAAATGCAATATATCGGTAAATTAATGCGAAAAATTGATGTGGTGCCAATTCAAGAATCTCTTTTAAATATCCAGCAAGGAGATTATTTAAAGGCACAATCTTTTAAAAAAATTGAAAAATGGCGGGATGAACTCAAACAAGGAAACACAGAAACTATTGAAGAAATTATCACCAGCTGTCCGAACGCCCAGAGACAGCGTCTGAATCAGCTTGCAAGAAACGTACGCAATCCAAAGGAACCTGCCAAAACTTTAAAGGCATCAAGGGCACTATTTCGCTACCTGAAAGAAATCTATCATCCATGATTTTTAATCCTCCTGTTATCACCCCCAGATTACTGCTAAGAAAAGAATCGGTAAATGATTTTGAAGGATTCTTTGCCATGAGTAAAAACCGTGAGGTAATGCAATATATTGGTGATGGGAGTGTTTTCCACTGGTCAAAAGAAACAGCCCGTGAAAAATTCAAAACCCGTCTTGACCGGACAGGCAATAATGAACCGGGGAGATTGGCTGTCTATACAAAAGATTGTAACTTTTATATCGGCTGGTGCGAAATCAGGTATTCAAAATTTCTGGATCATATTGAATTGGGGTATCGTTACTGCAGGGACGCATGGTTTAACGGCTATGCCACAGAAGCGGCATTTGCTGTCCTTTCCCAATTATATCTGTTGTCCGATATAGACCGAATCCTTGCATGCGCCCATCCTCAAAATATTGGGAGCATTCGCGTTCTCGAAAAACTGGGGTTTACTTATGCTTTTTCAAAACTGAGCCGGCCGGCCGGCATGGACATCCCTGTACATCGAATTGACCGTAAAATGTTTGAGGCAAAACATTAAAAAAATTTCACGAAATAAACACCGACGAATAATTCT
>CAZQLG010000569.1:0-1693 GCA_964594105.1 uncultured Desulfococcus sp.
TCATTACTATTTTCGGACTGGCCGTTTATCTGGCAAAAAAAGAGCGTTTGATTTCCTTTGCGCTGTTCTGGTTTTTAGGAAATCTGGTGATTGAATCCTCTGTGATCGGAATAGAGATTATATATGAGCACCGGATGTATCTGCCGACCATGTTTCTTTTTTTGCTGTTTTCGACGATCGTTTTTCGGGAGATTAGGAATAAATGGGCAGCTGCCGGTATTCTGATACTGAGTGTGATGATTCTGTCCGTATGGTCCCATCAGCGGAACCGGATCTGGGAAAGTGACGTCACGTTTTGGACAGACAATGCCCAAAAATCTCCACAAAAGGTGCGTCCCTACCAGAACCTGGCGTACTCTATGCAAATGAGAGAAAATTTTGAAGAAGCCCTTTTTTACTATCGAAAATCACTTTCCATTAAACCCCATCCGGTGGTTTATTTTAATATGGGGCTGTGTCTGGATAAGGTCGAATATTACAACGATGCCGTGGATGCTTATATCAATGCATTGAAAATGAATTATAATACACCCCAGATTCATGCCAATCTTGCCAAAGTGCTGGCAAATATCGGAGAATTCAAGGCCGCCATTTCTCATTTTGAAAATGCATCAAAAATGAGTCCTTCGGATCCTTCATTTAAGAAAAATGAAATGGTATTAAAGGGTTTTTTGAATAATTGCCGAACCCCTGAGAAATGTATACGGATGGGTATCGCTCAGAAACCGGATAACCCGGCCCTGCAGTTTAAGCTGGGAAGGATTTACGAAAAACAGGGAAAAACGGATCAGGCGGTTGTTGTTTATGAAAAAATCCTGAATGAAATGGGTGCGTCTGACCGAAAGTTGTATCTGCTGGTATTAAATCGCATGACGGCTTTACATGTTTTGAAAGGGGAGACGGCACAAGCGCTTCAGTTGTTGCAGAAAGGCATCGAAGTCGCACCGGATAATCCCTATTTTTATTATGAGATTGCCGCATTTTACGGCGCTGCGGGTGAAGTGAAACATGCAGTGGCCTGGCTTGATATAGCGATTAAAAAAGGGTATCGGGACCGGCAACAAATCCAGTCAGACCCGCGCTTGGAAAGTATCAGAAGCACCCAATATTTCCAGAATTTTAAAATAAAATGAGACCCGCCCCACTGAAAATTGTATGGATTCCGAAGGATATATTAATTTTCAATTTACCGGTGATGATTGAAATTTGTCCCTTATGATATCTTCTTTTTTTTCTTCTAACTGACTTATCCATAACCGTTTGAAATGATGGACAAGTTATTTTATGATAGAGTGGTGATTCATCACCATAAAAAGTTTTTAAGAAAGATATTGTTTGTTTGAAGATACATTTTTATAATGTTTAAAATGAATTCATTAAACATTCATTCCAGCTGTTTCCTCTGACTCCTGAGTGTTGCCAAAATGCATTGGAAGGTTTTTTTGAAAAATCGGTTTTTCGGTTTAGCGCTGATATTCCGGAAAAATTACATTTTTGTAAATTTTAAATAAAAAAGTCTTACAAAAATGTAGTAATGCGTGGGTTGATTTTGGCGTCTGTTTTATTTTTATTAAATAAGTCCGGTTGTTATGATTTTATTGAGGGATGGCATAGGTTTTGCTATTATAAAATTGCCGTCTAAAATTAATTGTATTGTTATAAAAAAATTAGACATGACGGATTTGATTTATTA
>CAZQLG010000570.1:0-1674 GCA_964594105.1 uncultured Desulfococcus sp.
GCCTTTGCCGGCATTTTTTGATTTCATCAAAAGAATGGTTATTTTATTTACATTGTATATTGAATAGACTAAAAAAAAATTTTACAATTTCACTGCACTCATTAAACAATCGTACCCGTGTACGGGGGATATAATGGCTGATGCGCCTCCCGTCGATTATCTATAAATATTTGAATTAATTGGTATAAAAGGAATTAATCAATGCCGATTTATGAATATAATTGTAAAAAATGCAATAAAAATTTTGAAGTCCTGATCATGGACAGCGATAAACCGGCATGCCCCTGCTGCGGTAACATGAAGGTGAAACGTTTGATATCATCATGCGCCTTCGTCAGCAAAGGAAGCGGCGGAGAAACTGTCAGCGCATCTGCCGGGGCTGCTTCCTGTACCGGCTGCCACTCAACCAATTGCTCAAGCTGCGGGGTATAAATGAAATCAGATATTACCATCGGAACCCGGGGCAGCGCACTGGCCCTGTGGCAGGCAGAATGGGTAAAATCAACCATTATCCGACATCACCCCTCTCTTTCAGTCAGTCTTGAAATTATTAAAACCAAAGGGGATAAAATTTTAGATGTGCCCCTTGCAAAAGTGGGGGGCAAAGGTCTTTTTGTCAAAGAAATTGAAGAAGCGATGCTAAACGGCAAAATCGATATCGCCGTTCACAGCATGAAAGATATGCCGGCAGAAATCCCTGACGGATTGTGTATCGCGGCTGTTCCTGAGCGGGAAACACCCAATGACGTACTGATTTCACGACATAACCTGCCATTGTCAGAATTGCCGCACGGCGCTAGAATCGGCACCAGCAGCCTTCGGCGTTCATCTCAGATTTTAAACATCCGACCGGATATTGCCATTGAACCGTTGCGGGGTAACCTGGGCACCCGAATTGAAAAACTTAAAACCCAGGGATTAGATGCCATTGTGCTGGCAGCTGCTGGTGTGAAACGGCTGAACATGGAAAATAAAATTTCCGAATATATTGATACACAAACCCTGCTCCCAGCTGTGGGCCAGGGGGCTTTGTGTATTGAAACCCGTGAAAACGATCCAGATACCGACAAAATCATATCAAATCTGGACCATCTGGTCACACATCTGGTCATAACCGGTGAACGGGCCTTTCTCAAGCGCCTGGAAGGGGGTTGCCAAGTGCCCATGGCCGCTTATGGGACAATAAAAAATTCCGAACTCACCATCACCGGTCTGGTTGCGGAAATTGACGGTTCAAAAGTCATCAAACAAGTCATTACCGGTCCGGCAACAGATGCGAAAAAAATCGGAACAGAACTTGCCGAGCGCCTGATTGACATGGGTGCCGGGGATATTCTGGACAAACTATCCGGGAATTAAAAATGAAAAATAAAGTATATCTGGTGGGCGCCGGTCCCGGTGATACGGGGCTGCTCACGTTAAAAGGAAAAGCATGCATCGAAAAAGCCGATGTGATTGTTTATGATTACCTGGCCGCTGACGAACTGTTAAAATATGCCCGCAAAGAGGCGGAGCTAATCTACGCCGGCAAAAAGGGCGGTGACCACACCCTGACCCAGACACAAATCAATGCCCTGCTGGTCGAAAAAGCCAGGCAAGGCCATATCGTCACCCGATTAAAAGGCGGCGATCCTTTTATATTCGGCCGCGGCGGTGAAGAAATCGAGGCGCTTG
>CAZQLG010000571.1:0-1672 GCA_964594105.1 uncultured Desulfococcus sp.
CATTGGTATACTGGCCATCTTTTTCGGCAAAAATATCATTTTCCATATAAAAAGTGAATGTCTTGAATTCAGGGGACAAACAGGATTCCTCAGCATATAAACGCGATGGCATCATCCCCCAAAAAAAAATAATCACCAGGGCGGTGATTGGATGAAACAAAACGTTGTATTTTTTTGCATTTAAAAAACAAAAATCAAACATACGGAAATATTGATCCTATATATTAACATTAAAATCCCAAAAGGGGTTTAATCGCCTGCTGAATGAGCCTTGAAAACATGGGCGTTGTGGAAACGCAACCGCATGATCTGTAGGGTTACGTCCATTTAAATTTTTACATTGATAAATATTTAATTTATCAGGCAGTTTTTTGTTTGTCGGACTAATCGAGGCTGTCAATGACAACCTCAATGTGGGCCGAACAAAAATCCTTGAATGCTTTTGCAGCACCTTCAGGATCTTGTTTGATGATGCTTTCATAACCCCGCCGGAGATGCGTTACGACTGTTTTTAACTGGTCCGGTAAATAGGTGATGGATGCCAACTGGATGCGCTCCGCCATGGGCATGAGTTCACTGGCAATCCTTTCGATCATGGGGTTTCCGGCAATTTTTAATATCTTATGGGCCATTTTGGTCACATTGGTGATATATAGTTCAAAATCATTGCCTTTAATGCTGGCTTCAAGCTTCGTCATCAGTTTTTCAAGTTCCGCAAAGTCATTCGGTGCGACATTTTCCGCTGCTTTTGAAAATACAAACGAGTAGATGACAATAGCAGTCTCATAGAGATGTTGTATTCTAACCAGCGACAACGCCGTCACCTGGTAACTGCCTTTCGGGGTTCGTTCCACCAGCCAGATTTGCTCCAGCATGCGAAGGGCGTCTCTGACCGGGCTTCGGCTCACCCCCAGTTCTTTTGAAATTTTAGTCTCAAATATCAGTTCGCCCGGTTTTAAGTCATTATGTACAATTTTTTTGCCAATCAGATGAAAAATCTGATCAGATAAGTTGTTTCGGGCCAGTAAATTGGCTTGTGCCGGTTGTTCCATAAAAATTCCTGTTTTAACGGGTGCGGTTAATTATGCAAAGCACCATCATACCACCATCCTTATGAACAAATTATTTTGCAGGCACCATCAGAATCGCATCGGATGGGCATTCCTTCTCACATGATAAACAGCCGGTACATTTTTCCATATCAGCCAGGAAAGGAAACCGGCGGAAGCCGGTATTGCTGTTGGCAATTTGCAGTTCCAGAACGCCCATTGGACAGATATCTACGCACATGGTACAGGCGATGCATAGTTTTTTGTTAAATACAGGGGATAGTTTTTGTTTTTTCACGTGAATATTAATTCCTTTTGGTTTGTTGCAATAAATCGAATTATATGGCAAAAGGCTTGCAATCTATCTAACGATACAGTTATTTCTGATCAAAATCCATCATCTCGTCCGACGGTTTTCCGGTATCCGGATTCCACCCAAATTGGCCCCAGTAGTCTGAAATCATTTTGTCGGCATTGACCGTTCGATTTTTGTTGGCGCCCTGAGTCATTGCCGGCTGTCCAAGTGCCCGGGCGTTTGGTTTGGTTGATTTCGGGTCAATACCGTGCTTGATGTTAAAGGCTTGTTTCATTGTCTGCAGGCGTTTTCCGATTTCTAAATAGTC
>CAZQLG010000572.1:0-1666 GCA_964594105.1 uncultured Desulfococcus sp.
CATGTTGTTTCTTTCCTGGAAAATGAGCAATTCAAAAAATAAAGCGCAAAGCTTCAAACCGCTATGCTCTCCCTGAAAAAGGACGCGTCGTGCCAGAACTTCTGGATCAAGGCATGTCGCAATACAGGGAATTGATCATTCCACCATGGCGGATGATATACAGGATGGTGATACTGTTGTGGGGGAAAAATCCCCTGTTACGGTAAACCCGTGGTGGTTTATGTGATACGTTTCCGAATTGATGAATCCGGACGGAGGGCAACAGCATTGATTTCAGTGACTTTTTAACGACCTTGACAAAAACTTTTTAAATAGTCTATTATATGGTCATTTCAAACCCCCAAAATAAACTCGGAGCATAAGACCATGATAGAATCTATTTACGCAAATAAAACGGCCAGCATCACTGAATTTAAGAAAAATCCCCAGGCCCTCATCAATGCGGCCCGTGGCGAAGCCTTTGCCCTGCTGAACCGCAACAAAACAGCAGCGTATATCGTGCCGCCGGAAATCTACGAACGGCTGTTGGAAATGGCCGAAGACATTGAATTGGGCAGAATCTATGAAGACCGCAAACATGAAAAAGCCAACGCCATTGAGGTTTCCATAGATGACCTATAAACTGAAATTTTTTGAAAACGCCTATAAGGAGTGGCAAAAACTCGACCCGTACGTCCGGAAACATTTTAAAACGCGCTTAAAAAAACGACTTGAAAACCCCCGCGTCGAATCAGCAAGACTAAGGGGGCACCCCAACCTCTACAAAATCAAACTCAGATCAGTGGGGTACAGATTAGCCTACCTTGTGGAAGACAAAACGATCAGCGTATACGTCATTTGCGTTGGCCGCCGGGATAAAATTTACGAAATTTTATCCCGGCGATTGAATGCATAATACTATACTAAATAATCACGGAAAACACATAATCCTTCTTCTATATTTTTGCGCCCAAACCCAATGCGAAAACAATCCTGTGGTGTTTTGATCAGCTCAGAGTGATAAATTTTAGGCGGCAGAAGCAAGATGCCGGTTTCAGCCACCAGGTCTTCACAAAATTGATTGGTGTTTTCGGAACCTTTGTATCGTGGATATCCCACACATCCGCCATCGGGTCGCTGCCACTCAAACAGTTCAGGAAAGTCGCTGAAAAAACGGGGAAATGGGGACAGAGTAATAATGATATTATTAAATACTTGAGTTTTCGAAAAAAAGTTCTTTGAAAATTTAGAATCTGGCACTCAATTTGCTGAGCAGCCGATTTTAAATCCATGTCCTTGTGGTCATCCAACGAAATTAATGTATTGAATTTCTTCCTTTTTATGAACACATTGTCCTCTTCAACGGCTAACCACTTTGGAATAAAATCTTTGTCGCGACGAGCTCTTTTTATGAGAGCTTTCAGATTTTCGTATTGCGCCTGACGAACTATTGAAGGAATCGTTCGTGATTCCTTTGACAATTTCCCAGCAGTGCCTTGCTTGTAGTTTTCAAGATGGAGGAGGGAGTCAATCCAGGACACCAGGCATAACGCTGTTGTTACGCCCTGTTCACTCCTGATAGTGGCTCTCTCCATATTGGTTAACTGCTTGGCATTCCTGAAAAATTCTTCAATTACCCATCGGTTGCTGTATACGCTGATAATCTTGGTGGCTTCCCAGGTGAGCT
>CAZQLG010000573.1:0-1659 GCA_964594105.1 uncultured Desulfococcus sp.
TTCGGACTGGCAGGCTTTTCAATATGTTTTTGTCAGCTCACATCCTCTTTGTATTTTATACGATCCATAAAGAAAAAAACTTCGAATCTTGCCATCGTAGTCGGCGGATCCATGTTTTCGGGAGATTCCATCAAAGACCTTTTTACGGTATTTCCGGAAATCGATTTTGTCATCAACGGAGAAGGAGAACTGCCCCTGGGCAGCCTGGTACGCCATTTAAGCGATTCGGCTGATCCTGAAAAGATCTCCGGTATTCCCGGAATCGTTACGTCACGTTGTTTTAATGATAAAAAGCCGGTAATTTTTAACCAGATGACAGACCTGATCAATCTGCCGGTTCCGGATTATGACGATTATTTTCAACTGATGAAAACAGTTGCCCCTGAAAATAGTTTTTTCCCGATACTGCCGGCCGAAGCGTCTCGCGGATGTCGATGGCGGACTTCCAATGCTGGTCATTCAGGCTGTGCTTTTTGCAATCTCAACCGCAATTGGCAGGGGTACCGGTTCAAAGGTCCAAAACAGGTAACTGCCGAAATCGATCATCTCACTTCTAAATATCGCAATCTCTCCGTGGCATTTATGGATAATCTCATGCCGGTAAAAATCGCGATGGAGATGTTTGATCAGTTGACCGGGTTGAAAAAAGATCTGGATCTGTTTTGTGAACTCAGAGCGACGACGCCGAAACAGGTACTGGAAAAGATGGGCGCTGCTGGCGTCAACAATGTCCAGATCGGTATCGAAGCCCTCAGTTCGCGACTGCTTGGGAAATTAAACAAAGGAACCACTGCCATTCAGAATCTGGAAATAATGAAGCACTGTGAGGCCCTCAATATTGTTAATAACGCCAATTTGATACTAAATTTTCCCGGTAGCGATGTCGAGGACATCAATGAAACCCTTCACAATCTTGAGTTTGCTGCTTTTTTCCGGCCTCTGAAGCTGGTCCATTTCTGGCTCGGGCAAGGAAGCGCGGTATATGAAGATCACGCAGCATTTGGTGTCAGGGCGGTTTTCAACCATCCGAATTATGCAAAAATTTTCCCGGAAGATATTCACCGTCACATGACGTTTATGATCCAGGGTTATCGCGGCGACATGGGATATCAGAAAAAGCTGTGGCGACCGGTTAAGCAAAAGGTTCGTGCCTGGAAAAAAGCATATGCCCGGATTCATCAGACCATGGGGGATACGCCGATTCTGAGTTATCGGGATGGAAAAGATTTTATGATCATCCGCCAGCAACGGCTTTCAAAAGATCCTATCACCCATCGTCTGGAAGGTCTTTCCAGAAAAATTTACCTGTTTTGCGGGCAGCATCGATCTTTGAAGAAAATTTTTCATCAATTTCAGGGACTGACCGAAGACAGGCTGATGCCTTTTTTAAAAATGATGATAGATAAAAAATTGATGTTTGAAGAGAATAGTCAATATTTGAGTTTGGCAGTACCAATACAATCAAAAAGAACTGGTAAAGTTGATATTTTTGTATAGAAATCATGTGGTTATAATTATTCCAGAAGAGTCAAGGGGTTGATCCTCATGTAGAATCGGTGTCACATCTTGAATTGTGAATTATCTTGATGCGTCAAAAAAAATGAATTAAAAAAAAGTCATGGGCAGATCATGGAGAATAGAATTTGACGGTGCACTGTA
>CAZQLG010000574.1:0-1644 GCA_964594105.1 uncultured Desulfococcus sp.
CCGATGGAAAGTAATAAATGACCGCTGTTAACCAACATCAGTGAATTACACACGTTTGCCCCTGACAGTCTCTTTTAATCAAGGATCAAGGTGACCCCGGGTCAATTCTCCTCGAATAGGTCAAAGGTAAACTCCATTGCTTTCTGCGGATTAATTTGTGTTAATTTGCGTTCATTTATGGCGGCTTATTTTAAATCAGAAGAGATAAGAATCGTTCGACGCTCATCATCCAGGTGCTACCGGGATGTTTCTGAAGAACATCTCTTTTGTCGACCACCTGTATACCCATTGGGTTTGAATCAGGAAACCATTTTTTCCTGTCTTTTAAAGGTCTTGTTAACGCCATATCGCCCTTTTTTACCTCAACGGCCAATATCGGCTCGTTATCACGTGCAATAACAAAGTCAATCTCTTTCTTGTCCAGCGTCCTTACGTAATGGAGACGATAATCACCGTATCCCATATCAGTCATAACTTTACATGTTCGGTACATATAGGTCGCCACCATGTTTTCCAGACGGGCCGAACCTTCCGGCGCATAATACCAGTCTATAAAGTACCATTTCTTCCCTTTTCTAAGTCCTCTCGGAATTTTTTTAGCCCATGGAGAAACAGGAAATACAAGGAACAACCTTTTTAATTGTTCCAGCCAGCTTTTTATTGTGGTATGAGCCACTTCCAGCTCACTGGCCAGGTTAGCCATTGAAAGCGGCGCCATAATTCTGGGTGAAAGGAGCAAAATAAGATTTTCAATTTTATCCAATTCTATTACCCGGCTCACATCCCTGAGATCCTCTCTGATTAGCAGGCTAAAATAATCCTGATGCCATTTTCGGCAAAACCTTTGATTTTGCCGTAGAAAGGGTTCGGGGAATGGTCCATACTGCATAAGGGCATTATATGCATCTTTTATATCCGATGAGACGGGTATTGCCGCCTGACTTTCAAAGGCTTCTGCAGATAAAATCGGATCCGTTATCCTTAAAAAACATTTTTCAAATGGCTTTCCAATGACTTCACCGATGGTTAGAGGCATCATGTGAAAAAGATTATATCTTCCTACAAGCGAGTCTCCTGATCGGCGAAATAAATCAAGTCGGGCGCTTCCGGTTACCAGAAATCTAAACTCATCGCAAAAAATGTCATATGCCCCTTTGAGTATATCGCGCCATTTATTGCGTTTATGAATTTCATCAAAAACGATCCACGGATCCTTATGATTTAAAATTCTGGCCGGCGATTCAAAGAAACGGCCGTCAGCAAGGTATGCCTGTCGAACGGAAATATCATCCCAATTGAAATATAGGCCCCGGCATCCCTGTAGATTTAACCAGTGCTTTGCCAACCTGGTTTTTCCAACCTGTCGCGGCCCGGCAAGAAAGACCATATGCCGACCGGTTAGGGTTGGGTCAAAAATATAAGTTTCAATATATTTTTTTATATAATAATTTGTTGGCATAGACTCATATTGTCGCGTTAAAATGAGGGAGTCAAATCATTTAATGTTGAATATTCATTCATTATTGAAATCACATCATGTTTGCACATGATTTATGCCATAGTCAGATTGAATATTTAATGAATTTTATCGATTTTTATAGAAAAGGCAGAGCGAAGCGATACCACAAATCGTCAATATTCAAT
>CAZQLG010000575.1:0-1642 GCA_964594105.1 uncultured Desulfococcus sp.
TGTTTAACATACCTGAGCATGATTGAGAGACAACTCATGTCAACTGTTAAAATCCAGATGGCACGACTTTCCAAAAGGCATCGCCTTTACCCGTTTCAGTTCACGTTGCCGCCTATCGGGCGCGTTATCGATGTGGATTTCTTTTCGCGCGAACGCAAAATCAATTACAACAGCAGCTTTTCGGTTAACGGATAACGTTTTTACCGGTTGTAACCGATGATCCGTATCCGGTTACAACCGCAACGATCAAGGCTCAATCTTAATTTTTTGTATTATGTTCCCGAAAAAAAAGTGGAAAAAACGTGTTGACCGTAAATGGAGAGGTTTTACATGCAGATCTATGTTTGTGTAAAACATGTGCCGGACTCGGCAGCCAAAATAATAATCAAAGATGACAACCGGATCGATGAATCGGTTACCTTTCTGTTGAATCCCTTTGATGAAAATGCCATGGAAGAAGCGGTTCGTCTCAAAGAGCAGGCCAAGGATTCTGAAGTGATTGCCGTGGCCATCGGCAGGCAAAGCGCTCTGAACACATTGCCTGCGGCATTTCCGGATCCGTTCAACATTTTGTTGGCATGAAAACAGCCGGCTTTATTATTGCCGTCAATACGGATCCAAACGCATCGATCATCACAAACTGCGACTACTACGCCATCGCCGACCTGTTTGAAATCGTGCCGCTGCTTGACCCATCGGCTCAAAGCAGCCCTTGAGCGGTCATAGACACTGTTTTTACTTTTTTACGGCGAACTCTCTTGCGCGTCAAAAAATCTTTTTACCGGATAAACACTATTTGACCAGCCCTTTAATGAGTGAGCTCGGGAATCATCTGCCTGACCTCCGTTGTCACCAATCTTAAATGCTTATGCATCTGGGCAGACGCCCCTTCGCCGTCTCCATTTTTGATGCACGCCACGATCTTTTCCGCCGTAAAGACCGCCGTATCGGTTTGAAACAATGCCCGGTTTTTAAAATTTCCATAGGCTTTATGAATCTTCTTTACAATACCCTCCATCATATCCAATATCATGTCATTCCCCGTCGCCTGTGCCAGCGCAATGTGAAAAGCGAAATCGTTCCGGGTAAATGCCTTGATATCATTAGCCGTTTTCTTTATTTTAGATAACGCTTCTTCAATTCGCTGTATATCTTCCGGCCCTGCCCTGCGTGCAACCAGCTTTACCGAATTGCATTCAAGAATTTCTCTTACTTCCACCATATCGATAATGTTTGCTGCCAGCTGGATGTCATTAAACTCGAAGCGGGCCGGTTGGCCGGGTTTGACATCTTTTTTTAGAAAAATACCGCGCCCTTGGATCACTTCCAGATAGCCAATCACGGCCAATGCCGAAACAGCCTCTCTGATTGTTGAACGCCCAACTTCAAACATTTTTGCAAATTCACGTTCCGTTGGTAATTTTTCACCCGGCTTCAACCGGCCTTCCGTGATGTTATTTAGAATTTCTTTCATGACCTGTTCAGATGCCGAGCTGCGCTGGATGCTTCTGTAATTCATAGGGGGGGGCCTATTTTTTCCATTTTTTCCATTGGCAATCGGTTTTGATGATGTCGGTCTTCCGTAACCGGAATTTTTGGAATTTTATCTATTTTTTTTAATAATGCTTTATTCGACATTGTT
>CAZQLG010000576.1:0-1637 GCA_964594105.1 uncultured Desulfococcus sp.
CACCGCCCCTGTCTCGGTTTTTTTAAACCCTTTTTTTGACACCTGGGCAAGATTGATCAAAGACAAAGCCAGTCTGTCGGCTATAAACGGTCGGAATTCTTCCATCAGATCCAGCGCAAGGCCATGCCGTCCGGGTCTGTCCCTGTGAAGAAAACCAACCGATGGATCAAGACCGACCGATTCGATTGCAGAGCGGACATCATGCATGACCAGTGTATAGATAAATGATAAAAGGCAGTTGACCTTATCCGTGGGTGGTCGTTTATTTCTACCGTTAAAGACAAAATCTTCTTTTTGTGAAACAATCAGGTGATCAAATGCATGAAAATATGCGCGGGCAGTATCGCCTTCAATCCCCCGAACCATATTCAGCGGCAAATCCGTTTGCATCTGTTTCAGGGATGTTTTGATTTTTTCAGAAACCCGGCTGGTTACTGATGCATCTATTTTATCTCCATGGTCCCTTAAGGCCCGCTGAACGACTGCCCGGCAGTTGGCAAATTTTCCAATCAGAATGGACCTTGCGATGATTGATGATTTATCCATATCATCCGCCCATCGAAACTGTTCCCTTCTTAATAGTACATTTCCTGAAACCGGTCCTCTAACACCGGCAAGGAATCGGCCATATTCTGTCAGAAAACTCACTGAAACATCCCGTTGGGCGCACATACCGAGAAGAAACGGGCTGCAAAGCACATTTCCGAAACAGACAATGCCGTCCAAATTATGGACCGGCAACCGCAGTCGGACTTCTTTTTCAACCTTCACCAGAACCGTCTCTCCTTCTTTTGACAGATAGGCTCCCTGAGTTGTTACAAACAATGTGTTTAAAAGTTTTTTCATTATTTCACCATCGCAGAAATATATCGGGCTACGGAACGTTTTGCCGAAACCGCTTTGGGCATGCAGATATCAAAAAAGGAACAGGTATCGCACTTTTTTGCATACACCGGCGCGGGTGTCCGGCCTGATTTGATGAGATCATGCAGCCTTTTGGCTGCATCAATTGTTTCATTCCTGATTACCTGATCAAAAACAACTTCCTGGCGTCGCCTGTTTTTGCCGTAAAAAAGCGCGCCTCTGGGAACGGAAATACCGGTCATCTCCTCAAGACAAATTGCCTGGGCGCATAGCTGGACCTTGTCATAGTTGCCTTTTTTGGGTTTACCGCGTTTGTACTCCACCGGAAACGGCTGCCGGATTTTTCTGGTTTTTCCTTTGCCGGGCCTCACCCGTTTTTCATCAATCACGATAACATCCTGGATATCGGTTAAATGATATTCCACCACATCCGCCTGGCCGACAACACCCAGGGCAAATGACCGAATCGGAACACTGAATTCTATCCGCACAGCGCCTCTGGTTTCCCTGCCGTCGGAATGCACACGATCATGCATCACCCTTCCTTCAGCCGTAAACCGGTTTTCAAGCCAGAGCTGTTCAATATGAATCAGTGCGCACTGTCGTTCACAAAATAGCAGGTGCTGTAGTGCGGACAGCATGAGGAGGTTGTCTTCAGTGTACATATAAAAATCCTGAAACTTTTCAGTATTGACGGCTTCGTAAAAAGTCCAACTTCTACGTTGCGCTGCATCCTTCGTTTTTTCAAAGTACGATAAGTACTAATCATCACT
>CAZQLG010000577.1:0-1634 GCA_964594105.1 uncultured Desulfococcus sp.
ATTGAAGATGGTGATGCGGATGCGATTTCCATGTGCCGGCCGCTTATCCGGGAACCGTTTTTGGTACAACGGATAAAAGAAGGCAAAACAAAAAAGGCCGCCTGTATTTCCTGCAACAAGTGCGTCGGCGCTGTGGTCAATGATATGCCGCTTCGGTGTCACGCAGACGGGCTCTGCCGCTTAAAAAATAACGAAGGCGTGTCGTCTCATAAGCGTTAAATTAATTGAGGAGCGAAGCGACATGTTCAATGTTGGACGTTCGATGTTCGATGTTCGACGTTTATTTTTAAAGTCAACTTAGCGCTTATGGAGTGTGTCATGCCAAAAGAAGATTATTACCCAAAATTGTTTTTCATCGGTGCCATCTGGAACTGGGTGGCAACAAGCACACTTATTTTGGGATATAAGTTTTTGTTTCCTTTATTTGGGATGTCACTTCCCATGTATCCGGTATTTTTTCTCATGTTTTTAGGGTTATGCTTTGTCTTCGGAATCGGATACTTCTGGGTCTCACAGGATTTGAATAAAAATCATGATATTGTAAAAATGGGGATTCTTGGCAAATTACTGGTTTTTGTCGGGTTGCTTTGGGCATGCATAACAGGGCAGGTACACATTATTTTATTAGGAGCCGGGGTTGTGGATCTGGTTTTTGCGGTTTTGTATATCGAATTTTTAAAAACAGCGACATAAGAATTTGTAATAAATGCATATAATCAAAATTAAACCGGGAGTTTAATGATGACTAAAAAAAGTATTCTGATCACGGGTGCTGCATCCGGAATCGGGCGGGAAACCGCCTTATTTTTTGCAAAAAAGGACTGGTTTATCGGGATTTTTGATGTTGATGACGCCGGGTTGAAAACGCTTGAAGCGAAAATCGGGGCATCTAACTGCTTTTCGGGTATTATGGATGTTGCTGATTCTGATAGTGTTCAAAAAGGGATTGATGCATTTGCTGACAAAACAAAAGGGAACTTGAACGTCTTGCTTAATAATGCTGGTATCTTAAAATTCGGTCTCTTTGAAAATGTTCAATTAAAAGATCATCTCCGGATAGTGGATGTGAATTTAAAAGGATGTTTGAACTGCATTTATTATTGTCTTCCATACCTTAAAAAAACAACCGACGCCCGAATTATCAACATGTCGTCTATTTCATCATTGTATGGAGCTCCTGAGCTCTCTGTTTATGCATCAACCAAACATGCATTATCTGCAATGACGGAGGCTCTGGATATCGAATTGGAACCCCATGGCATAGTTGTCTGCGATATCAAGCCCCCATTTGTTAAAACGCCGATGCTTAAGGGTGGGGAGAATTCAAAAAGCCTGAAGATATTGAGAGTTATTGGCGGTCAAACGAATGCGAGAAAGATTGCCAAAACAGTCTGGAAGGCTGTGCATAAAAATAAGCTCCATTGGAAAATAGGATTTACCCGTCTGATGGCTTTTCAGTGCTGGCTTTTGCCATTTACCGTCCGATTTGCGGTAAAATTGATGGCCATGCCAAGAATAAAGAAATAAGAAAAAGGATGTATTATGAATATACTTGTCACCGGTGCAGCCGGGTATATTGGCGGAGAGATGGTAAAACACCTTTGCGGGGAAAAATGGGTGGATACGGTTGTGGG
>CAZQLG010000578.1:0-1632 GCA_964594105.1 uncultured Desulfococcus sp.
GAATAGCGCCATCACCCCATCGCCGGTGAACTGGTTGATGGTGCCCTGGTGATTATGGATTTCATCCATCAGGATCTTAAAGCAACCGTCCATGATCTGATGGACTTCTTCAGGATCGAGTTTTTCAGACATCGACGTAAATCCAGCCACATCAGCAAAAAGAACCGTTACCCGCTTCCGTTCACCTTCCATAGCACTTCGGGAGGTAAGTATTTTATCGGCAAGGAATTTGGGGGTATAGGAGTGGGGTTGAGTGAAGTCTATGGAAGCGGCTTGTTCTGGTTCCTGAAAATTATGGCCGCACCAATCGCAAAATCTTGCTTCTTCACGATTATCATGCTGACACTTTGGGCATATCATATTAATATCCCTTGACTGTGGCTGTTCATGCCGAAAAAAAATTAGATTATTTTGCCACCATCACCTTATCCAATTCATCCAGATCCCATTGAAGATCCATGTCTTCAAACAGGGTCCGGGCTTTTTCAAGGTATTCTTCTGCGGTGAGGCCGCTTAGTTCTTTGTATGTGCTGTTGGGCTCCAGCAGGCGTTTGCCGATTTCAAAGTAGGTACGGGATAAATCCGGTCGAGCGCCCAGTTCTTCGCCTTTTTTGATCGCCTTGTCCCACCATTTGAGCGCTTTTTTTTGTTTGCCGATCAGCCAATAGTATTCACCCATCAATCGGAGGACTTTGACACAATTCAGCGCAAACTTTCTTGAATTATTCAAAGCTCTTTTTCCACTATGATTGGCCTTTTTTTTAAGCCTTGATAAATTCTTTCTATCATTAGAAACGATGGCCGCGTTTATTAAGTGAAGATCTGTCATGAATTTTGTTACAAGATATGACATAATGTATATGGGCACTAAGTATTTATGCTGATCTATTATTTTCCTGGCTTTTAGCAAGGTTTCTTTGGCGCCATCAACATCATTTAACAGAATTTGGACTTCAGCCTTCACGCAAAAGAACGATTGCTGATGAAGTTCCGTGCTGTGTCGGCCAGAAAAGATTATACCCTGTTCAGCTTTCTTTTGTGCTTCTGATAACTGGCCTCTTTTTACTAACAAGTATGTTGATAGAATATCGGCATGAACAGCAGCAGCACTATAATCATAGGCAACTGCGATTTCAGACATTTTATTAATCAGGCGTTGGGCGTTCTCAAAATCGCCCGTATCGATTTTCACAAATGTTATAAAAAAAAGATAACCCGTTGTATTCCATAAATCACCTTTTTTTAAAGCGTCATTTAGAAGCGTTTCTTTTAAAGGTGCAATCTTTCCCCAATCTCCTGAGAAAATGTTTATAAGTTCATACATAGAAGCAAATGCCATGAGATTCTGAATATTTTCTTGATCCATCTTATTGTTGCATATATCCAGAAGTTTGTAAGCCAGATTAAAAGATAATCCAGAAAAAGAAAACGCAATACTAACTGTAGCTAAAAAATCACGGGTGGCATCAGGAGACTTGCTCCAATCAACTAAACAGATTTTATTGAATCCACATAAATGATTAAAAAGAAGTTTGGCATTATCCAAATAAACAAATCCTTCGCCACGTATAAAAATTAACCTGCATATCCACTTTAGTTAAGTTGATTAAAAATTTATCATAATATTAGACT
>CAZQLG010000579.1:0-1629 GCA_964594105.1 uncultured Desulfococcus sp.
AAAAGTCCAAATTCTGTGTTGCGCTTCATCCTTCGTTTCTTCATGGTACACTAAGTACAAATCATCACTCAGGATTTGCGCGCCTTGAATTTGGAACTTTTTTCTTTGCCATCGGAATCTGACTTTTTACGAGTTTGTCAAGGTTTAAATCAGAAAAATATTAATTAAATTTTAAAATACCGAAGATAAGGGTTAATCTCCAAAATTAATAATAAATTAATATAATTTATAGGAAAAATGGCATATAGTCAAAGAAAATTATCAGGCGCAGGGTTAATCCTTTCTGGCAAAATAGCTTTGAGTCTGATAATATAAATTGAAAACATGTTCGTTGGATTACAGTTAAATTTTTATTTTTTGTAATAAATAAAAATATTTTTGTAAAATCAATTAAAAATGAAGTTTTTCTCCATGTTATCCACACTAATTAGAAATATGGAATAGGTGTTTTTTAAAATGAAAAATATTATTAAAGGTAAAAATATTATTCTTTGTGTTTGCGGGGGCATTGCAGCGTATAAAAGTGTTGAGTTGCTACGATTGATTCAAAAAGCCGGAGCGGATGTAAAGGTGGTTATGACCGGCAATGCAGAGCATTTTGTGGGAGCCATGACATTTGAAGCCATTTCCGGTCATCCGGTGTTTACGGGAATGTACGGCGGCAATCCGGATGCCGAGATGCGGCATATTGCCTGGGCGGAGGAAGCCGATGCCGTGGTTATTGCACCGGCAACCGCAAATATTATCGGGAAACTGGCAAACGGTATTGCAGATGATGCAATGAGCACATTCATGCTGGCGGTCACCGCGCCGAGGATCATATGTCCTTCAATGAATACAAATATGTATGAGAATCGTGCGGTTCAAAGAAATTTGGATACCCTTGAAGGGGATGGATTTATTATTGTTGACCCCGGTGAAGGGGAACTGGCTTGTGGTGCAGTGGGTGCTGGACGGTTGCCGGAACCGGATTATATTTTTGACCGGGTGGCCAATATCTTTTTCCCGAAAGATTTTAAAGGAAAGAAGGTGCTTGTAACTGCGGGCCCCACAAGAGAAGCCATTGATCCGGTGCGATTTGTCAGCAATCCCTCTTCCGGTAAAATGGGCTATGCGGTGGCAAAAGCAGCGACAGACAGGGGGGCAAACGTCATATTGGTTTCCGGGCCGACCGCGCTTAAGGCGCCGTTTGGTGTCAGCCGAATTGATGTTGTAACAGCCGGTGAAATGGCGGAAGCTGTTTTTGATCAGATGGATGATGTTGATATTGTTTTTAAAGTTGCGGCTGTTTCAGATTATACGCCTTCTGAAAAAGCAGATCATAAAATCAAAAAAGGTGAGGGCGATATTTCTGTCACGATGGAAAGAACGGTTGATATTTTAGCGGAACTGGGCAAACGAAAAAAACATCAGGTTCTTGTCGGATTTGCAGCTGAAACGCAGAATCTAAAAGAAAATGCGGTTGAGAAACTCAACAGAAAGAATCTGGATATGATTGCGGGGAATCTGGTTGGTGATCCGTTATCCGGATTTAATGCGGATAGCAACAAAATCAATCTTTTTTATAAAGATGGGGGCATAGAGGAATTGCCGGTGATGGAAAAAGATGAAGCTGCGCATGTTTTGTTG
>CAZQLG010000580.1:0-1628 GCA_964594105.1 uncultured Desulfococcus sp.
CTTTTAAAAAATTAAACCCGGCGATAACATCTGCCTGTTCGCCATTCCCGTCATCATAGTGACCAGTGCTTTTGCCCATTCCCCTGAAGTTAAACCGTAAGGTTGTATGTCCTTTTTTTTGGTAGGCATTCTGAATGGTTTCCACGACAATATTGGTCATATCACCGCCATAAATCGGATGCGGGTGGGTGATAACAACCCCTCGGCCGGTTGTTCCCGCAGACAGCAGGCCTTCAAGAACAATACCGCTGTCGCTGTTAAATTCAATGTGTTGTTCGGACATTAGTGTGCCTTCTGGTTTAGTAAAGCCGTCATGATGTCTTTCCCCAGCTCTTTTTTTTGCCAGTTTTTGAGTATCGGGATTGCATCAAGATTTTTCCGCTTTTGCGGATTTGATTCGGCAATGGTTTTTAATACCGTATTGCTGATCAGCACGCCGGGGTTCATTTCAAGGACCAGCGCCTTTTGTTCACGCCACCGCTTAAGGGCTTTGAATTTAGTGGATATATCACTGCTGATTCGTCTGGGGCGTGAGTAAGGATATTGGGGAAGGTCGCCTTCGGGCAGGGCCAATGCTTTTTTGATATGCCGGAGTATGGGGTTGCCGTACATATTCAGCTGTTTTGGGCTCAAGGCATTGGTTTTAATTAAATGTTCCATTGTCGCAGGCCGGGCAAGGGCAATTTTTGTCAAAGAGGTATTGCCGATTATTTTAAACAGAGGGCGGTCTTTGGCTTCAGCCATGTCCAGCCGAAATTCCAGCAACGATTCAAGCACCGCAAGGCTTCGGCGTTCAAAGTGTCCGGCGCCTTTTATTTTGGTAAAAAGGGGTCGGACACTTAAAGGACCCGATCTGACCAAGGTCAGGTCCCGGCATTCTTCTGCAACCCAGTCAAGTCGTCCTTTTTCAGTCAGTTCTTTTTTTTGGATTTTATAAAGTGGGATTAAATATTGAGCATCTTTGGCTGCATATGCAATCATGGGTTCCGGCAAGGGGCGTTGGGACCAGTCTTTTTTCTGGTATTTTTTTTCCAAAGTGATGCCAAACCGGTTTTGCAGAACAGTATTTAAGCCGGTTTCGGCATTCCCCAGAAACCGGCTGGCAAGTTCGGTGTCAAACAGGTTGTGAATGGCAATCTGATAGTCCCGGTATAAACTCCGGACATCGTAATCTGCGCCATGGAAAATTTTAGTAATATCCGGATCAGACAAAATCTGCGATAACGGTGACAGATCAGGGATGGTCAACGGATCAATGATATAGCTTGATGACGCAGTGGCTACCTGAATCAGGCAGATTTTTTCTTTAAAATGAAACATGGAGTCCGCTTCCAGGTCAAAAGCGATCAGGGTTTCCTTGCGGAGGTCTGCAATAAAATCGTTTAAGCCGGACGCGGAATCTATATAAACAAGTGTGTCAGGAGCTGAATTTAGCATATCATTTGCCATTGGTGGTTTGAAGTTTTATATTTACCCTTGACCTTGATGGTCATTTTTCATAAATTTTAAAATTGTTTACTTAATAAAGATGATCCCATAAAAAGTCAGTTTACAATGGCAAAGAAAAAAGTTCCACCAATATTATAAAATTGGCAAGGCGCGCAAATTCTGAGTGATGATTCGTACTT
>CAZQLG010000581.1:0-1623 GCA_964594105.1 uncultured Desulfococcus sp.
ATAAGGAAAGTACAATGAGCAAATTTAAAATCCATCCCATTGTCATGGGGACGAAGATTTTTGACAAATCAATGATGACGTATCAGCATGATTACGGTAAAAAATACACCATTCCCATTTACTGTTGGTACATCGAAGGCGGTGACAAAAAAATTCTTGTGGATACAGGGGAGCTGAACCCCATCCAATCCGAGGACAGGGAAGCGGCCATTGGCGGGAAAATTTATACGTTTGAAGAAGGCCTGGGCGTGTGGCATCTGACACCTGAGGATATTGACATTGTTATTCATACCCATCTTCACAACGACCATTGTGAAAATGATTATAAGTGCGTGAATGCGTTATTTTACGTGCATAAAAAGGAGCTGGATCGGATTCACAACCCCCATCCTTTGGATTTTCGGTATATCGCAGACTATGTCGAAGACATCGAAGACAACGGGCAGATTGTTATTGTTGACAAAGACCGGGAAATTGTTCCGGGCATTCGGGTCATGCACACCCCGGTTCATACGGATGGCGGATTGACCATAATTATTGATACGGAAAAGGGCAAAGCGGTGATCACCGGTTTTTGTGTGATTATGGAAAATTTCTATCCGCCCATCGAAGTCACTGCTATGGAAATGGCGGTGATCCCGCCCGGCACCCATGTCAATACATATGAATCCTATGATATTATGCTAAATGTTCGTGAAATGGCCGACATTCTATTGCCGCTGCATGAACCAAAATTTGCGGGACTGAAAGAGATTCCGTAATCTCAAGCAATTCGGCTTATTTCAAAAAAGCCAAGCGTAGATCTGACCCCTTTTGGCGTTGAAAGCTGTGCGCTAATGGCCCATTTTTGACGAGGGACTATGCGGGTAAAAGTTATTTTCTCATCCAGTGGTAACACATCATCATGAAAAGCGTTTAACGTTTTAAATCCCCAATAGCAAAATTTCTATCCATCAAATGCTGGAAAAAAATGATTTCCAGATACTCTCATAAAAAATATGAGGGTGTCCGGAGTAATGTGCTTTCTGTAAATAATTATTCTTGATGTTTTGGATAAATAGTATAATATAAATAGTTTGATTTTGGAAACATCAGAAATTTATCAAGGATATACATATGAAATACTGGCGGGTTCCGCTGGATACGGAAGAGATTCATGTTGTCCGGGGAAAAGTTTATATTATCAAGGATCGCTGCAAAGGATGCGGGTATTGCATTGAATTCTGTCCCAGGGAAGTCCTGGAATTTTCAAAAGAGTTCAACGTAAAAGGGTATCATCCGCCTATTGTTAAATCCGACGGCTGTTTAAACTGCCATTATTGCGAACTTTTATGCCCGGAATTTGCTATCTATACGCGGGAAGTCGATGGGTGTGACATTGAAACGGTGGCGCAGGAAGGTCAGGGCGCTAATCAGGTGATTAGGCTAAAGGAAGAAGGCGTTTAGTCTATTATTTCTGGTTTATGATAACCTTCAACCTTCAGCCTTCAGCCTTCAGCCTTCAACCTATATACCTTGAAATATATCCCTCAAAAATAACAGGAAAACGGATGGAACCAAAAGTTCTTACAGGTGAACATTTTATAAATGGCGATATGGCGTGCGCTGAAGGGGCGATTGCTG
>CAZQLG010000582.1:0-1616 GCA_964594105.1 uncultured Desulfococcus sp.
AGACCTCCGGAAAATTTCAATGAGGCGTTGGGGGTGTCCCCTTAAAATGATTGATGTTCTTGTTCAATCATAAGCCTTTCGAGTCGGAATAGCAACCATGCTGTGCGAAAAGGACAGGTCCCGGGTTTTGGGACGTTCGGGGCCCATAAAATTATAAGTTTCTCAAAGTCCGGAATGGGTGTTGAAATTGCGTGTGTGCGTATGGGGTCATTATGTTGAATTGAGTCTTATTGATATTTTTTTTACCGCAGGGGGCACAGAGAACCGCAGAGGAAAGCTTTTTTTGCCGCGGATTTACGCAGATTTACACGGATAAAGTATATCGATCATAGGGGACGCTGGTTATTTGTTAACTTGTTTTGATCAAATTTCATAAATGTTGATTTTTGTTAATCAGTGGACGTTCGGGGACATACCGAGAACTAAATGAATTCCCAGATATACTTCATTCATTTTTTTGGGAGAAAGTGTGCCGATTTTTTCTTTGAGGCTTTTTTTGTCTACAGATTTAAATTGGGTCACATTGACCACACATCGCTTGGGCAGGTTGGCCTCCCCTTTTTTTAAAACAACATTTCCAGGCAGGTCACCAAATCTAAGGGTTGATGTGATGGCCAGCATGACGACGGTATTCAGTCGGCTGTCATTAAGCGCATCCGCCTGAATGACGAGGCCGGGACGCCGGCCCATGGGTTCCGAGCCCTTTCCCGGTGAAAAATCGACCCAGTATATTGAACCATTGCGGATTACCATTCCTGCCCCTCCGCGCACCCAGACCCTTCAAACCAGTTGGCGGCGTCCAGTTGTTCTTTCTGGATTTCTGTATCTGAAAAAATTCTGTCGTAGGCCTCTCTTATGCTTCTGTTTTGCTCTCCCGCCAGTTTCTCCGCGAGCACTCTGGAAATATAGCGACTGCGCGACAGCCCCTCCTGCCTGCTGATCACATCAATCATTACCACCAGCTTTTTGGGAATGGTAACAGCCACTTTTTGGGTATTCATTTTTATCCCCCTTGTTGGTATGATAGTTTTAGAATACCCATTGGGTGTATACTTGTCAAGTTGCAGATTTTCCGGAACATTCATGCAGAGCGTGCATAAACCGCAATTTTAGCCACGGATTTACGCAGATTTACACGGATACTGATGTTTTTTATATATAACGGTGTTGAAATTGCGCGTTTTTCTGTCTCACCCCGTTTTGCAAAAGAACCCCAGTTAAATGCGCCCCGATTGTCCTCTTCTATAAGTTTCCTTCAGTTAATAGCCGCTTGATTTTATCAAATACAGTATCGATATCTTCAATGATTTTTCCAATGAGATTTGATGCTTTGATTTTGTCATTCTGATCGTGAAAATGATGGGGGAAAGTTGTAACAGAAGGAAAGTGAGGTGCGTTATCCCATCGTATGATAGGTCGATCCTGAAATAGCTGATATGAGTAAATCGTTTCGTTTTCTGTCTGGATTAATCTTACGTCTAATTTATATCGTGAGGGAAGCAGGCTGCAACGGAGTTTACAGACACTTCTTTGCAGGGAATCATCTAAAAATATAACTTCAATCGCACATTCCGCACCTTGGAGATCATAGTTTTAGAATTATAAAATATCATGTA
>CAZQLG010000583.1:0-1605 GCA_964594105.1 uncultured Desulfococcus sp.
AATAATCTTCACCGGGTCCGGCTGCTGCTGCTCCCGGATACGGCCATGGCGGAAAAAGAAAAGAACCGTGTCAATGAAGAACTGCATCAGGTTCATGGACGTCTTGCAGAATCTGGCATCAAACGTATTCATACGGATACCCGCGCACTAGCGGATCTTCAGGATGCAAAGGAGGATCTGTCATGCCTGCCGACACTGGAAATAGAAGATATTGCACCGGATATCCAGACAGTTGATAAAACCCCTGGCTATGACAACACAGACGCCTGCTGTTATGAACTGCCGACATCGGGTATTTTTTATCTGACCAGTGCTTTCGGCCTGCAGCCGCTGGCACCGAAATTACTGCCGCTGGTCCCGTTTTTCTGCCATTCACTGACCCTGATCGGTACAAAAAAACACAGTTACACCGAAATCGCCCAGCTCATTGACCTTTATACCGGAGGCATGGGACTGTCCATCAATGCCGGTACAGATTTTTCCGACACAAAGGAAAACGCATGCCTGCCAATCATGTCATTTTCAGCAAAATGCCTTTCCCGGAACCAGCAAGAAATGTTTATGCTGATTAATGAACTATTATGTGAATACACTTTTTCCGACCTGAATCGATTAAAACAACTGCTGCTTGAATACCGCTCAAACATGGAATCTTCAGTTGTGTCAAACGGTCATCGATATGCCATTTCACTTGCATCCAGAACTTTTTCTGCCACCAGTGCATTAAACGAAAACTGGCATGGGATTCATCAATTAAAAATAATAAAAGAAATGACTGATGACCTGACCGATGCCCGACTCCAGTCCATTGCCGATGATTTAAAAAAAATCGGCACCAATCTATTGAAAGGTAACAATATAAAAACCGGACTGATCGGAGAAAAAGCCGATATTGAAAAAGCAATGGACTATACGGATACGCTGAAAACAAATTTAGGCACAGGTTCTGATACCGGCTTTAATGCACCGGCGATTTCCTTTTCCAAGGACGCGGTCCGGGAAGGATGGAGCACAGCGTCCGCGGTATCCTTTGTCGCCAGCGTGTTTCAAACAAATCGAATCACCCATGAACATGCGCCGGCGTTGGCAGTTATCAGCAAAATCCTTCGGTCCATGTTTCTGCATCGTGAAATCCGGGAAAAAGGAGGGGCATACGGCGGGTTTGCGGCGTATCAGATGGAAAACGGGCTTTTCTGTTTCGCCTCCTATAGAGATCCGCATATACTCAATACATTAAACGTCTATGATGCGGCATCGGACTTTATTGTTTCCGGCGAATATACGGATGAAGATATCAAGGAAGCCATTCTTCAGGTTTGCGCAGACATTGACCGGCCGGACACACCAAATTCCGCTGCCGGCAAATCATTTTACCGCAACCTGACCGGCTTAAGCGATGATATCCGCAAAACCTTCAAAAAAAGACTGCTTGCTCTGGACCGGGAAAAAGTCTTGCAGGTTGCCCGCCACTATTTTGGTGCCGCCCTTCCCCCGTCTGCCGTGGCCGTCATTTCCAATGAAGATTCCCTTAAGGATGCAACCGGCAAGTTAAAGGATATGCCTCTGGAACTTCATCGGATTTGACAGATGATGAGGCTGAAGGCT
>CAZQLG010000584.1:0-1596 GCA_964594105.1 uncultured Desulfococcus sp.
CTCTGTATCCGGTTAACTTCATATATTCTTCAAACCGCTCGATAATTTGAGCCTCGGTCATTCCAAAATCGTTGGTGCTGTATTTGTGACTTCCATGTTTGTGTTGCTTGTTTGCCCGGATAAATGCCGTCATTTTTTCCTCGGTCGTGCGATGTAACTCGATCCCGTTTTCAGCATAGAACTTTTTAACCACATTTAAGGGATCGGACAAGATTTCCTCGTACATGATATCATAGACATCCATGCCATGATGTTTTCTGGAAAACAGGTTGCGCTGCAGATCTTCTGCCAGAAAATCCAGATTACATTGCATTGTTTTTCTGATATCAAGGCGTTTGACGACATTACAGTGCGCACTGTAAACGAGACTATTTACACTATTGCATACATCAACGGGATGGCGATGGGTTTGAATCAGCATGGCGTCAGGCATCAGTCTTTTTATTTCATTTGTTGAGCCTGTATGGGCCGGTGCTTTCAGGGTCAGGCGTTTATTTGGGGTCTGAGATTGATAAATTTTTAATAACTGGAAATACTCTTCATAACCTTTCAGCCGATCCGCCTGAAGGCACCATTTCACATAGGCGTAAACCGGTGCCATCATGTAATAAACACCGCTTTGAAACGTTGGGGCCAGCATGACGATACATTCTTCATATTCATTGTCTCTGACAACATGAATATGGTCAAACTGCTTCGAAAGATGCCGGTATGTGTTGTATTCCATTTTCGCCAGCATTTTGCGATGATCTTTTCCTTTAAGCGATGGAATGGGGCGGATGAGCTCCCAGAAATAAAGCCCTCGGTTGTCCGTATCCTGGGCCAGTAATCGGTGTAAAAACGTCGTTCCGGTTCTGGGCAGCCCCAGAATAATAATCGGCGGATGAATGGTTTTCATAAAAACGTCCGGTCGGTGTTTTCTATATTCCGCAAATTTCAGCCGATTTTCCAGGCTGCGTTCAATGGCCGCCCGCTGTAAAATATTTCCAAGAAACGTTAAGTTGGCATCTTTTTTCACTGAATCGATTAACTGTCTCAACCCTTCCTTAAAATATGAATCCCCATAATCTTTAAGCCCAAGTCGATGGGAAACCTTATCCAGCAATTCTTTTTCATCCAGGCGAACCAGGGGGTCCGCCTGCTTCGTCAATCTATCGCCCAATCGATTGATCAAACGAGCCAATCCCGGCATGGCTTGATGGTCCGGCAGCATTTTTTGTCTCCTACAGAATAAATAAATTAATATAATGAGTTTTCAATCAAGATTAAATGGTGCCGAATCTTGATTTTAATAAAATCGTCTTTGATGGGGTGTCCAATCGCATTTCAATGCCTTTCCCGTTTTCCCTGACACAGAACGGTGTAAGCCGTCTACGGAGCGCCACAATTAAATAAATAAAAGGCGACCCTTGACAAACTCGTAAAAAGTCAGATTTCGATGGCAAAGAAAAAAACGCCACCAAATCATAAGATTGGCGAGACGCGCAAATCCTGAGTGATGATTAGTACTTAGCGTACTATGAGGAAGCGAAGAATGCAACGCAACAAAGAATTTGGACTTCCAAATAACTCATCCATAATATCTTGAAATAATTG
>CAZQLG010000585.1:0-1595 GCA_964594105.1 uncultured Desulfococcus sp.
AATTAAGTTATTTGGAAGAAGAAGAAGGTAACGCATATTCTGAATTTGCATTTTTTGATGATTTTATTAAATGTCTTTTCATTCGTATTACAGGAGTCATCGCTTCCATCGTCTCAGGATCGATTCTGTCGCAGTTTCAAGGGATTTTAAATTTTTTGGGGAATTGAAAAGTTTTTCACACAACTCGCATTTTCTGTATTTTACAATTTCACTGGCATTGAGCCCGATAAATGATGCCATGTGAGACAGTCCCACGGTTTTAATCAGGCCAAATAACGGGTGTTGTTCATATTTTTCAAATAACTCATTGAGCGTATAATCTTTTACGTTGCCCAGAAAAAAGAAGTTTGTTTTATCAAAACGGCTTCCTGCGTCACAGCAGGCGTACATATCCAGCTCTGGTGAAAGAAGCGGATTCATGTCGCACAAGTGAGGTGGATAGTCTGTAAATACTTGAGAACGGTTCAATTTTACGGCTCGTCCGAAATACAGCAGCGGTTCCGGGAAATATTTTAACTGGTTATCCTTGAGAAACGCTTCAAATGCATCATCTGTGTTTGAAAAATCCGTCACAAAAGAGATGAAATAATCCAGACCGAATTTTTGGCAGCTCATGGCGGCATTGAGAATATTTTCACGGCTGATATGTGCCTGATGCCATCGGCTGTAACTGAGTCGTAATTGTGAAAGGCCGTTTATTTTAAGTTCCGGTATAATGTTGTCTGCCTGTTCCGGTGTTTTTGCCCAGAAACCATTAGAGACAACTCTTGAATAGATTCCATATTTTTTACACAGGCGGACAAGGCTCAGGATATCGTTTAAAAATATAAGCGGTTCCCCGACTGTAAAACTGATGGCCGTGACATTAGCGGCTGCCATTTCGTCAATAATGGCTCGGGCACGGGGCAATTCCATTTTTACATGTCTATAGCCGTCTTTAGCGGCAACACAATGGTCACATTTTATGTTGCATTGCGTTGAATAGCCAAATGCTGTTTTGCGAATATGATTCATGATCATTCTTGTTTTGATATCCGAAAAATTACATGGTAAATCAGATTATTTAAAAAATTGTCACCAAAAGGCGTGGTATGAACGCTAAAAAAAGTTTTGAAAATCGTATTTTTAATAGCCGTTTTTTTAAAAATGCGCAAATAAAAGCTGAGAAAATTGCACAGAATCCGGAACTGCTAAATGAACTCATTCACCAGGCAGATAAAAAAGCTTTGGAAAAGGGGAGGGGTATCCTTGGTGAGGCATGGGATTCCGTTGTCATCAGTGTTCGGATGCTGCGGGCTTATGTCCGAGGCGATTACCGTAAAATCCCCTGGAAAACACTCGTTGCAATTGTCGGAGCGATGGTCTACTTTGTCATGCCCCTTGATTTTATACCGGATTTTATTTTCGGGTTCGGGATAACAGATGATGTGGCGCTGATTCTGTGGACGATGAAATCGATTAAAAATGATATTGATCAGTTTTCCAGATGGGAAGAGAATGGAGTTATATAATGGAAATTGAATTAAACGCTGCCGCGCTTCGTATTTTAGGCGTTCTCATTGAAAAGCAAATGGCAACCCCTGATTATTACCCCA
>CAZQLG010000586.1:0-1558 GCA_964594105.1 uncultured Desulfococcus sp.
TAAAAGTGCCGGAAGAGAAGAGGGCCCTTTCCGGCAGGGAGTCGGCGGGCTTTTTAAGTCAATACGCCCGGGAGGCGGTTGTTTTATCCGCGAAAAAAACCGGTATGGATTTGGCTGTGTTTGAAAAAGGCAGTGATGGCGTACCATTACCATCAAATGGGATTTTTTGGTCCTTGAGCCACAAACCGGAATATGTTGCCGGTGTGATATCAGAGACGCCGATAGGTATCGATATTGAGCAGATACGCCCGGTCCGGCCCGTTTTGTTCAATCGCATCATTGATAACAAAGAACGGCATCTGTCCGACCAGATATCCGATGCGTTGTTTATTCGTTACTGGACAGCCAAGGAGTCTGTTTTAAAGGCCGCCGGGGTCGGTCTGAAGGGGTTGTCACAATGTAAAATAAACCGTATCATTGATGAGACCCATCTGATTTTATTCTATGATCAAAAATACTGGATGGTCGAACATGCGCATTATGATAATCATTTGGTATCTGTCGTCATAAAAGATCAGAAAGTCCGGTGGTGCGAATCCGTTACCGGTTAATGATTTATAAGCATATCCAGGTAGAAATAGGATGAGGTGTAATTTTCAGGAGTGTGTGGTGAGGGAAAAAGAAATAAAAAAAATGGGTATTTTTAGCTTTTAGGAGCTATTGCTTCCCTTACTTTTTTGGACAATTCCATCATGTTGAAAGGTTTTTGAATAAAACCGCGGCCCCCTTTTTTTAAAAGTTCGGAAGCCTGTCCATCAATACCATAACCGCTTGAGATGAGTACGTTGACATTCGGATCAAGCATTTTGAGTTGTTTAAACGTTGCATTGCCGCTCATTTTAGGCATGATCAAATCCAGAATTACCAGATCGATTTTTTGGCCAGAATGGGCGTACGTCGCGACGGCTGTTTTTCCGTCATTGGCAGTCAAAACCTGATAGCCAAGTTCATTTAGCATGGTTTGCCCGGTTTCAGTGAGCATTGTTTCATCATCAACAATCAAAATAGTTTCATTGCCCCGCAACAGGGGTTCCGGCGATATTCTTTCTGTTTTTGGTAATTTGTCTGAAGCGGGCAGGTATATTTTAAATGACGATCCCTTTTCCGGTTCACTGTAGACCGTGATATAGCCTCGGTGATTTTTTACTATGCCATAGACCGATGAAAGCCCCAAACCGGTTCCCTGTCCCTGTTTCTTGGTGGTAAAGAAAGGTTCGAATATTTTTTCCTGTATACTTTTATCCATCCCGATACCCGTATCTCTAACGGAAATTTTCACATACTGTCCGCATTCATCCTGATAAGGGGCTATCTGAAATTTATCCAAAAAAACATTTTCAGTCTGAATAAAAATATCCCCCCCATCCGGCATGGCCTGTGACGCATTCACCAACAGGTTGACGATGGTTTGTTCAATCTGTCCTGGATCGGCAGTGATGGGAAAAAGGTTCTCGTCAAGGGTGTAATGGACGCTTAATTCTTTTTTAGTGGTAGCAAAAATTTTTGAACTCATCCGGACAATAACATTCAAATTAATTGTTTTTGACTCATGCTGTCC
>CAZQLG010000587.1:0-1553 GCA_964594105.1 uncultured Desulfococcus sp.
GAAAAACCACTACGCCTTGTATATGGAACTTTTAACTTAGCCATCCTAATACTTTTTACGAGAGCATCAATATAAACTTTCAATTTATAAAGTTTTTTAAGATGAAGTCAAGGACGCATTAATTTTCTTCAGGAAAGATAAAATTCCAAATGCGGTCACCCTCGGGATTTTTTTTGATTCGCTTGACTTATGCGCCGGGCTTCTTCATACTTTTTCAATAACTCATTTATAAACATTTGAAATGATGGACAAGTTATTTTCTCATACAGTGGTGACACGTCACCATGAAAAGCTTTTTACGAGTGTATCAAATTTATCGGGAAAAATCACTGTTTAGAAAATGGAGCAAAGTATTTCATGACTCAACAGGCAGAATTGAAAATTGAAGAAAAGATATTGGACCGTTTTTCCCGTATTCGGGAAGTGCTGATGTCGGAACCGGTTCATCTGTGCCCTGAACGGGCGCTGCTGATCACAGCATTTTTTAAAAAGCATGATGATAAAAAAGATCCTATGGTGATCCGCAAGGCAAAGGCCCTGCGGTACCTGTTGATGCATAAATCAGTAGAGATATGGCCGGATGAATGGATCGTCGGCAATGTAGGGACAAAGCGGAAGTCAGCTGTTATTCAGCCGGAGCTGGCCGGCGTGTATATGTGCGAGGAACTGTTGTGGATGGATAAACGAAAGACCGCACCCCATCCCATTTCATGGCCGGACCGGTATCAGCTGATTAAAAAAGTCATTCCTTACTGGCTTTTCAGGAATATGATTTTCAAAGCATTTAAAAGCGATCGCTTCCGGTTTCTGCAATACGTTTCTGAACAGCTCAAGGCCACTTATTATCTGATCAACGAAGCCGGCGGGATTGGCCATTTTCTGCCGAACTATGAGAAAATGCTTCAGTTGGGAATTGAGGGGTATCTGGACCTGATGAAGGGAAAAGATGGGCATTTGCACCATGCCGCTGAGATCGCCTGTGAAGGTTTGTTGGATTACTCCCTGCGTCTTGGGGAAAAAGCCAGGAAACTGGCTGTACTGGAAAAAGACCCTGTTCGTGCGGAAGAATTAAAAAAGATTGCCTATATCTGTTGGAAAGTCCCCTTAAAACCAGCAAAAACGTTTCATGAGGCATTACAGTCGCTTTGGCTGACCCATATGACGGTGTGTCTTGAAGGGCTCAATTCTGCCGTATCCTTCGGCCGGGTAGATCAATATTTGTATCCTTATTATAAAAATGATATTGCCGAAGGCCGGATGACCCGGCAAGAAGCGTTTGAACTGCTGCTGAGTTTTTCCGCAAAAACGACGGAACATGTGTTTATGGTGTCTGATCGGACGAGCCAGTATCATGGCGGTTTTCTGGTGGCCCAGGCCGCAACCGTTGGCGGCATGGACAAAGACGGTAAAGATGCGGTCAACGATCTGACATATCTTTTTCTGGATGTAATGGAACGTGCCGGATTAAGAGACCCCAATTATATGGCCCGGATCCATGACGGTTCTCCGAAAGAATATATCCGGCGGGCCGTGGATGTGGCCCGAAAAGGCAA
>CAZQLG010000588.1:0-1552 GCA_964594105.1 uncultured Desulfococcus sp.
CGCAAATTATGAGTGATGATTAGTACTTAGCGTACTTTGAAGAAACGAAGAATGCAGCGCAACGCAGAATTTGGATTTTTTACGAAGCCGTTATTATTGCATTGCACAAATTATTGAATGTTGTTTGGTTTTAAAGATCAACAATATTATTAAGTACGGTGGGCAGTTTATATTTTAAAACCGCGCGCTGCCATCTGCGGATATACTTTTTTTGTAGTTTATGCCGGTTTTGGGGAGTGGTTTGGGCCTTGTCAAAATCAATGATAAACAGGTTGTTATGATCGTCCACCAGTACGTTGCCCGGGTGAAGGTCCACGTGGTGGATATGATTTTCAATTAAAATACCCAGTTGCCGTGCCAGCTTTTGCATCATGGTGCGGATTTTGTCCGGATTTTGTCGGCTGAATTCAGCAAGGGTGGACGCATTTTGAATTTCACGGGTGACCAGCCAGGCATGGTAGAAGAGGCTTCCCTGGTATCCAAACGCAATGGGTTGCGGGACGCTGACACCGAGCTGATCAAGAAACAGCAGGAGTTCATACTCAGACTGACATCGGTATCGTGAAAATTTCAGATAGGTATTGCGGTTAAAATGCCGGATCACGCCGCCCCGGGTATAGTTTTTAACCACCACCGGTCCGATATCCTTAAGCTGGATTTTTGATACCGCTGCCCGGCCGCTGAGAATACCATTGGGGGCTTTTCCTGGTTTTTCAAAGCATGAAACCAGCTGAAGCCGATGTTGTTCTGTCAGCTTTATTTTTGATTCAATATGGTATGATTGAAAACGTTGAATTTCTGTCATTTTAGTTTGTCATCGTTATCCGGGATATGTTTTTAAACCAAATTTGATTTTTTTAATAACTTCCTCGGTGGATATCTGTGCCATCCGTCCGGGCTTTGTTTTACGGGTGATGGGCATATTCTCTTCACCCGGATCATTGTATTTGTCGATCAGTAAATCATGAAATTTTCGGTAAGGTCCGCATCTTCTGGGATCGGAATATCCGTACAGACTGATGGTCGGAACGTTTAAAGCGACTGCCATGTGCAGGGGGCCGGTATCCGGGGCCACAATGATTCGGGAGCCGGCAATTTGCAGCAAAGTGGTGCGGATCGGTTTTTCCAGGGCGATGGCAGGGGCTTTCCGGCACAGGCGGCAAATTTTTTCCGCATTGTTTTTTTCAAGTTCACTGGGCCCGCCAATGAGCATGGGCTGCATATCCAGCGTCTGGTCCACATAATCAATTACGTGTGCATATTTTTCAAGATCCCAATCCTTATCCCTGCTTGATGATGCAATCACAAAACCGATGACCGGCCGTTTCAGGCGGTCAAAAAAAGAGTGCTGCCATTTTTTCTCTTCTGCTGTGAATGTAAAATTCCATTCAACGGGATAATCTTTGATGTCCAGATAATCTAAAAATTCAAAAAACTGGTCCTGCACATGGCGCATGGGAGCAGACGGAATCCTCTGATTGGTCACCAGCCAGTGCAGTTCTTTGGACCGTTTGAAATCAAAGCCGAGCTTGTTTTTCGCCTTTATAAACAG
>CAZQLG010000589.1:0-1544 GCA_964594105.1 uncultured Desulfococcus sp.
TTCTGCCAGTTGTTTTCCGATGTCTGTTTTTAAACGTTGCTGCACCACCGGCAACCATTGATCCGGGCTTTTATGACCAATATCGGCAATAGATTTCAACTCAAGAATAAACGACAACTGATCTGCGTCATAGGCCATTCTTGATTCAAGCGACGTTTGTTCGTTAAATTCCGTCATCAGGCCGACCATGGATTGACCAAACGGAAGATGTCGGGTGGCATCTGCAATTGCTTTTTCCTCATCAACGGTCACGTATTTTTTTTGTACATAATTCTGGTCCCCGATTCTTGCTTCCGGCAAATCATGAATCAGGCTCATGGTTATGAGCCGGAGTGAATCAATTTCCGGCGCCATCATGGACATCACATACGCGATAAACGTCACACTAAATGAATGCTCCGCCACAGACTCTTTTCCAACACCCAGAAAATGGAATCCTGCCCTGGGAATATTTTTCAATATGTTTGCCTCAAACAGCAATGCTGCAATATTCTTCATTTTTTGTCCTTATCCATGAAATATTATCCCTTTGACCACGCGAAAAAAACAATAACCAACACCCCGACCGCAGACACCCATTGAAAATTCTTGCCCGGCTTTTTTTTAATAAACAGGCCATAACCGCCCCCCAGCAATATCCCGCAAAAGAACCCAAACAGATGCGCCATGATATCGGTTTCAGCCCCGCCGGAACCGAGCAGTCCCAAAAGCGCCAACCCGCACGCTATGGGTACCCATGCACTTTTCAAACGTTTCGGTGTTCTTTTATTTTTAACCCCCTGATAACCGGCCAATATGCCGACCGCACCGAATACAGCGGTTGAGGCACCGATTGAAACATGGGCACTCTCATACATAAATGCATTCAGCAGGTTGCCGGCGATTCCGCTGAAAAGGACCATCAACCACCCGGCGCCCCAACCGGTTATTGAGCATACCGCAATTCCAAAAATAAAAAGACCGATCATATTTCCGGCAAGGTGTACTTCATCTTTGTGTAGCATTAACGCGGTCACGGATCGGTAATATTCACCGTCAAGGATATTAACCGCTGATGCACCGAACCGGTTGATGGTCTCTTTCACGTCACCGGCATTTTGAACCAGTATATACCATATCAAAAGCATAATGGATATGATAATACCTGAAATAATGGTGTCTTTTTTGATCTCAACATTCTTTTCGCTAAAATCCGGAAGGGCATTTCTATTCTCTTTAAAATACAGCGCCATTGCCTCACGCGCACGGTCGTAATGAGACTCTCCCACCCATACATCCCAACTGTTTTTCTTTTTCGTGATCCGATGCGGCACGGCCGCTGAAGACAGAACCAGAACGCATATGTCTGTCTGTTTTTGGGTTAAATTGTCAAAAAGAATATACATGCATGAAAGGGTATTATTTTAAAAACATTATGAATGGAATAACATAAAAAATTTTTAGCATATGACCGGACAGGATAATACAGGATAATTTTTTAAATCTTTAACACTTAGCGGCCTTTAAAAAAAGATAATTTAAAAATATTTTCATCCCCTGTGCCT
>CAZQLG010000590.1:0-1537 GCA_964594105.1 uncultured Desulfococcus sp.
TTTAAGGCGGAAATCTGATCTTGTGATCTTGAGCCCAAATCTTTATAATAGGAATCAGAAAGGAGCAAAAATATGCAACCAGAACAAATCATCTCTGAAATTAAGAGGTTGAGTGTGTCTCAAAAACTGCTCATTGCCCAGGATATATGGGATTCCATTGCAATGGGAAATGGAAACATATCTATGCCTGAATGGCAAAAAGATGAACTTGAAAAAAGATACACTGAATACAAAAATAGAAAGGTTGCGTTCCATGATTGGCAAGAAGTTCATGCCAGACTTCGGGATACTTAGGCTCACTCAAAAAAAACATATTTTGATGAGTCTATCCACCCCGCCCGGATGCCTGCTCGCCGGTTAAATAAGTCAGCTATTCGTTCTTCTTGCGCTTTACCGGGTGGGTGCCTCAATACCTAAAAATTTAAATTATTCTTTCGCAAGCCCCGATATATGAAGCTATTTTACACCGACAGATCCCTTACTGATCTTGAGATTGCCTTTCAATGGTATGAAACACAGCGCCGAAGGTTAGGCTTTGAATTTCTGGATTGCGTAGAAACATCAATCGAGACAATTCAACAGATGCCTGAGCTATATGCCAAGCATCATGAATATTTCAGGCGTGCCTTGGTGCGGCGATTCCCTTTTTCTGTTTTTTATACCATCGAAGAGAAGGAAATAGTTGTGCACGCCATTTTTGACAATAGGCAAGACCCGGAAAAATTACCATAATTTTTCATTCGGCAGGAATCCTCTTTCCGGCGTAAAGAGCTTTTATCCGGTGTTGATTTGAAAAAAATGTCACAGTGTAAATTTTTCGGGATTATTACCTTCGGCTGCGATTTTTAAAGAGGAATAAAACAATGCATAGGGAGGCGTTTTATTCGTTTTACATTCGTATAAAAGGGAAATAGGGTCACCTTGATTTGTGATTAATTTTTGAATAGGAGAACATTGATGAAAGGACCGATGATCATTTTTGGCGGAGACGGATTCTGCGAGTGGCCGACGAGCCTGTATTTATCTAAGTAAGGCTATGATGTAATTATTGTAGACAATTTGTCACGGCGCAAAATAGATATTGAGCTCGAATGTGAATCTTTAACGCCGATACTGACCGGGAGCTGTTTCTCGATCTGATTGGAGAATTTTTGAGCCGGTTTGCAGTGGATGTGTTTGCCTATGTGCTGATGAGCAACCATTATCATCTGCTGATCAGGACCCAGGAAGCCAATCTTTCAAAAGCCATGCAGTGGATGGGCACACGACCTACACCCGGAAATTCAATATAACCGCCACGGGGGCGTCGGGCATCTGGTCCAGGGGCGATACAAGAGCATCCTGGTGGAAAGCGAGCCTTATCTGCTGCGCCTTCTCTGCAATATTCACCGAAATCCGCTGTGGACCGGAATTGTTGAGCGAATGGGCGATTATCCCTGGAGCAGCTACCGATCCTATGGGTACGGCAGGAAAACCCCCGGTTGGCTGAAAACCGATTTGATTCTGGGTATAACCTTTTTGATTTGACATAAAGCTA
>CAZQLG010000591.1:0-1526 GCA_964594105.1 uncultured Desulfococcus sp.
CGGTTACAGGATTTGGCCGATATTGAAAAATTAGAATGAATATCAAATTTTTTTAAACTTAAAAAACCTGGCCCTCCGGGTCAGGTCAGAAATTTGGCGATGCCTTAAAAATTCTGAATCGTAATCTTGATGCGCTCGTAAAAAGTCGAATTTCATCGTAGTCGTCATTGTGGCGCAGGCCGCAATCCAGTATTTTCAATTCGCTATGGACTCCGGCCTTCGCGGAGTGACGGGTTTGGGACTTTTTACGATTCTGTCAATCTCACTCCTATGAAAGATTACGGTAAATATCTTTTCTATGTCCGATTTTAAGAACCAGGATGACAAGTCTATCATTTTGGATTTCATAAATAATCCGGTAATTTCCTGCCCGGACTTTATGAAATGGGTTGTTCCCTTTCAATTTTGTCGATTCCAGGGCAGGAAGATTTTCAACAAGGCTGTCAATTTTGTCGACGATATGTTGGCGGTGCGGTGAGGGATTTTTTTGAGCGTTTTTGCTGCAGATTTATTGACCTCAACCCTGTATCTCAACGTTCAAGTTCCTTTTTCAACTCAACCCACGGTATTGGTTCACCGGGTTCATTTTTCGCTTTCCACGCATCTTTAATATCGATTTGGTCCTCAATTTCCTGCAATAATTTGAGTTCCTTCATTGAAACAAGGGCGGCAACAGGCTCTCCCCGACGGGTCAATACATATGATTCATTTCCGAATGCGACCCGATTGATAATATTCGCAAATTTTTTTCTCGCATCACCGGTCGAAATTTTTTTTAGCATAGCAAACACCTCAAACGTACAAATTGTATTTTTTGTACATATTGTATAAATTGGTTTTCCGATTGTCAATGGGTAAAAATTTATTGAAATAAATCTATCATATATTTTTTGGTGAAATGGCAGGCAAAGTGAGGTAGGCTAAAGTTATGGTTAATGCCCTGTCCTGTTTATTCAGTTAAATGTTCAAGAGATATTCCAAGCGCTTTAGCAAGCTTGCGAAGAGTTGCTGTTCTTGGATTTGCGTCAGGCTTTTCAAGTTTTGCATATGCGGGTTGACTAATTCCTGCCCGCTTAGCAACTTCAGTCTGCGTCAGACCAAGATGTTCACGCCAAGCTTTAAGTAGGCTATCACCTCTGACAACATTTGCCTCAACTACTTCCTGGGGAAACCACACATCAGATTCATCAGGAATATAGTTCTTAACAAGCTCCTGATAAACATCCCAAGGGATTACGGCAAAGGCAGGCTTGTCGTCCTGTTTTATTACCTGCGGGTCAGTATGTACGTTCATCACGTTTTTTTACCTCCTGGATTGCAACTATCTTTATCTGGCCGTCAAAATTGAAAAAGACTCTGTAACGACCAACACGCAAACGGAAGTCATATGTATGGTTTTTTAAAGGCTTGACATTCTTGCATTCAGGGAACTTAACGAGAGCTCGAGTTGCATCGGTGATTGCCATCCGGTACTTAGGGAACTTCCAAAAATTAATATACCAAACTTGCTTGCCTTTTTGATCGTC
>CAZQLG010000592.1:0-1522 GCA_964594105.1 uncultured Desulfococcus sp.
CAGACATATCTGAACGAAAAAACCGTTATGATCAATGTAAACCCCAACTTTCACAAGACCTTGTCAACAGACGCCATTACCGCATGAAAGCTTCGGAATCTGACCAGCATAAAGATTCCGGCGTTGTCTGTTTGACTGATCCCTTTTTGTCTGAATTCGGTTTAACGGATTTCCCGCGACTTGAAAAATTTCATGATGACTATTTTAATATTAAGCCGGAAATAAGTGCAGAACGTGCTGAGCTTCTGACTCAATGGTACAGAGAAAACGGATTTGAAAAAGACAACGCAGGAAATGATTGGGTGCCGGAACGCCGCCAGGCCCTGGCATTTAAATATCTGATGGAAAATAAAAAACCGATTATCCGCAAAAACGACCTGATCGCCGGAACCACCACCATCAATGACACCATTGGCGTGATTGTGTACCCGGATGCCCAGGGCGTCATGGTCTGGGGAGAGCTGGGATCCATTGATAAGCGTATTTTAAATCCCTATGCCATATCCGATGAAACCGCAGCAAAACTGCACAATGACATCTTTCCCTTCTGGGCCAAACGAAATTTCCGGGAATTTGTCCGTACCCATTATGATTATCCCCATTGCCAGCGCATTGAAGAACGGTGGGTGGCCTATTTTGTCTGGAAATCCGTGGGCATTTCCCATACTATCCCGGATTTTAAAACCCTGCTGTCAAAGGGAACTTCCGGGATCATGGATGACATTGATCAGCAGCTGGATAAAGAAGATTTGTCCAAAGCCCAGATCCTTTCCCTTGAATCCATGAAACTCACCCTTGAAGGAGTTGATGCGTATGCGCACAACCTTTCAAAAACCGCCACGCATCAGGCCAAATCAGAAACCGATTTAAAACGACAAAAAGAACTCATCCGTCTGGCAAATATCTGTAGCAAAGTTCCCATGCTTCCGCCGCAAACCTTGGATGAAGCAGTCAACCTGCTGAATATCTCCTGGGTGGCGTTAAACCTTGAGAATGCCAATACCGGATTTTCTTTCGGCCGCCTGGACCAGCTGCTGCAACCGTATTTCGTCACGGACATGGAAAAGCAGACCACACCGGAAGCCAGGGGGAAATATATTAAAACTGCCATTGAATTGATCGGCAGCCTGTTTTTACGATTTTCCGACCACCTGCCCCTGTCACCGGATATCGGCAATTATCTGTTCGGGGGCGCATCTTCCACTCAGGCACTCACCATCGGGGGCATGACACCGGACGGCAAAGATGCAGTTAATGACATGACCTATATCATGTTAAAAGCAGCTGAAATACTCGGCCTGCGTGATGTGAACGTCAACGCCCGGTTTCATTCGGATGTCAACTCCGAGACCTTTCTGAAACGGTTGTGCGAAGTAAACATCATCACTGCCGGCACCCCATCCATGCACAATGACAAGGCTGTATTTAAAGCGCTCAAGCAGCATAATTACCCGATTGAAGATATGCGCGACTGGTCTGCCACCGGGTGTGTGGAACCGACCATTTCCGGAAAACACATGGG
>CAZQLG010000593.1:0-1517 GCA_964594105.1 uncultured Desulfococcus sp.
TTTATCCAGAAAAACACATGGAATTGTCATATCGAGCAAAAACAATTCTCTGACTAACGCCATCACAATATTCATAAGGGAGAGTATATTATGAGTAATATGGAGCGTCGTTCCGGTAAAAACCGGCGAACGGACAAACCCCGACGAAATCGTAATGCCCCAGATTATAATGGGGCTGAACGCCGGAGCAGCAGGTATGAACGGCTTGGAAAAGACAGAAGAAAAACAGACTGACCGGCAAAAAAGACATATTCTTTTCCGACAGACCATAAAAAAATAATCATAAAACAAGGAGGAGTTATCATGAGCAAAAAATTTTTCACTTTAAAACTTATCCTCTGCCTGTGCATTGGCGTAGCGATTCTTGCGGCACCCCTCTCATCAGCCTTTGCAGGAGCCCCCAAGATAAAAGCGATGACCCGAAATCTCTATCTGGGCGCAGATATTTTCAAAGTGGTTGAAGCCGCACAGACTGATCCCGCCACAATTCCATATGCTGTGGCAGATGTCTTTCAGACCGCGATGTATACCAACTTCCCGGAGCGGGCAAAAGCCATTGCGGATGAAATAGCAATGTTCGAACCGGATGTTGTCGGGCTGCAGGAAGTTTCAACGTATTATATCCAAACCCCCGGTGATTTTATGGCCGGAAACCCGGTTCAGGCAGATACGATAGTCATCGATTTTTATGCGGTTCTGAATGCGGAATTACAGGCTCGAGGAATGGAATATACTGCGTTTACCGTTCACAATGCTGACATTGAAATGCCCATGATAGATCCAAGTTCTCCCACATACCTTTCTGACATACGCCTGGTAGACCATGATGTTATTCTGGTGCGGGAAGACCATGATGCTGTTGAAGTACTTAACGGCAATTACCAGGCCCAACTGGTACTGGATCTCGGAGGCACAAACGTCTCATTTTCCCGAGGTTTTGTTGCCGTTGATGTGGATGTTAAAGGCACGACCTACCGCTTTGTCAATACCCACCTGGAGGTGCGTAGCGCACCGGGAAGTGTTTTCAGGGTATTCCAGTCATGGCAGATGCAGGAACTGCTGGGTACAGTAGCCTACATTAATTCTCTTGATCCCAAACCGATCGTAATGGTCGCTGACTGGAACAGCTCTATAGAAGATGTGCCGAGTGAAGGTTATGTTCCCGGAATGGGTTTTATACCCTATACACCGCCTTACATGCAGGCCGTGGGTGCCGGTTACCTGGATTCCTGGCTGCTGCAAAAGAAATATGACGATGGGTTCACCAGCGGTTTTGATGAATACGTAAGTGATCCGACTGCCGAGCTTACCTCACGAATTGATATCATCTTCACAGCTCCACTATATCTGAAAATCGATAAGGTTATGGCAAACGTTGTTGGCGATGAAGTAGAAGATATGACACCCAGTGGATTCTGGCCGTCCGATCATGCTGGTGTTAAAACAAAAATCAAATTTTTAAAATAATTCCAGTTAACGCAAAAAAGTCCGGAACAAAAAATATATCTGTTCCGGAC
>CAZQLG010000594.1:0-1517 GCA_964594105.1 uncultured Desulfococcus sp.
GAAAGTTGGTTTCCGTGATATTCTTACAAAACCCGCTGATTTTAATGAAATGAGCCATGCTTTGCGTCATATTTTTGATGAGATTTCATAAAGGGTTGAGGGTCGGACCACAGCGTAATTCCGGGGACACAATACTTAATTAATCTTGCGGACTGGGGACGCTATACTTATTTATTGATGTTTATCTGAACACCCGTTTTGATGCTTGAATGATTGAAAACGACAGTATTGCAGATATTCTCCGAGGCGAGGACTATCGATAACTTTACGTAACATTCTTTGTTTTTCAGGCATACCATATCTTGATTAAGGGTTGTGTCTTATTTTGAAATAATATTCGAAAAGTTTTTGCAGGATGCAATTTATGGTCGGCAGTGTTTGAACGTACGCAGTCAAAGGAATTACATTTTCTTCTACGTAGTAAGTTGTTCCTACTCCAGAATGCTTGTCGCTTAGGTATTCACACTTTTTAAATGTATCAAACCACATTACGATTTTCTCCGGATCAATCAATAGGGGCCATATTCTTTCTGGTGTTGCAGAAATTTCAATAGATTTTTCAACCTGCATTTTCATTACCTCCTCTATAAATGGCATTATATGATTTAGCTGTATTTAAAATAAGTTATTGTAAACCTGAGGCCAAAACGATAGTAATACAATTTTTTTTCGCAGTGGAGCATGTCGATAAACATCCCCGCTTTTTCTTCAAATGATCGAAGCTAATTCTATGTCGTTTCTGGCAGATTATGATCCGGCTCCGGTCGCCATCCATAGATAAAAAACGATCAACACTGCTAAAGAATTGAAAAAATGCCTGCGTCATGGTATTAAAATTTAATTTTGGGATTAAAAGAATTAGTTATTTTGTAAATTTATGAGGTTGAAAAACAAAGGATGATGAACCGAGACGAACAAATAATTGCCGTCGATTATTTCACAGAATGCCTGAAAATTGAGTTTCAGATGGAGGTTAAAGCAGGGAATACACCAGAATTATGTGACCAAGACACAGTGATCGAATGGATGATTAAGCATTTGATCTCTAAGCGAATGAACGAATCGAATTTCAATTTCCAAAGCCAGAAATCATAGTTTGTGCAGATAGTGGACGGCTTTTAAAAGGGGATTGAAAAATGACCGTCACTTCAAATCGGCCGGTGGTTAAAACCTTATCTCAGAGCCAGGGCGCATAATCAAAAGGGCGCAGAGTGATAACCGTTTTTAATGATCTAAAAGAGCCTATCAGAATTAAATAAGAGCACTTATCCCTTTTCTTTCCATAATATCCAATAATTTCATTGATGCACCGGCTGGCTTTTTGTTTCCCTGTTCCCATTATTCCTTTCTTCTCTTTCATTTTAATTAAAATTGGCACATATTTGAAGATAACAAAATCCATGCTGTCAATGATGATGGCTTCGCAAAAAGTCCAAATTCTTTGTTGCGCTGCATCCTTCGATTCTTCATGGTACGCTAAGTACAAATCATCACTCAGGATTTGCGCGCCTTGCCAA
>CAZQLG010000595.1:0-1514 GCA_964594105.1 uncultured Desulfococcus sp.
CATGATATGGTCTGGTTATTCCATGCCCGGTCGGCGCCTTTAAAATAATAATCCCTGAGCTTTGTAACGCGTTTTGACAGTCCTTTGGCTTCTTTAATATGATGGGATATTTCTTTAGCGGCGACACTCATTATTGGCCTCCTTAAATTGTTTAAACATCAAAACAAAATCTACCACTTTCATCCAACTTCGATTGGATTGAGTCTAATGGCTAAGTTAAAAATTTCAGATGCAAGGCGTTGTGGTTTTTCAATCTCGAAATAATACAAATCAGTATATTGAGTGATTGAAAAACCGCAACAACGCAGCAGGTGAGGTTTTTAACGACGCCATTTATTTTGAAATAATCTTTCGCAACCTATCCTCACCATGGGACAGCATCTGATGCATCACATCCGCAGCACGCTGTTCATCCTGGTCTGCAATGGCAGCAACAAATTTTCTATGAAAATCAAACACGACATCAACCACAGTGGATTCTTTAAAAAACTGACCGGAAAAATTCGTATACACCGGTTTAAAAGAATTTAACAAAAGCGGATAAAGCAGGTTATCCGTGGCAATCGAAAGGATCAGATGAAACTCAAAATCAAGCTGAATGATGACTTCAATATCCGCATGATCCGCTGCGGCTTCCTGACACAGCACATTATTAAATTCCGCAAGCTGATCTTCCGTGCGATTTCTGGCTGCCAGACGCGCATTTTCAATCTCCACCAACAGCCGCATATTAAGAAGACCATCTAACAACTTTGAATCTAATTTTCCGTCATGGTACTCCAGTAAAGATATCAACAAAGAGACAGACCCCTGTCGGCGAAAATCATTGACCATGGCCCCTTTTCTCGGCGTTATCGTCACCAGCCCTTTGGCGGCAACATCCACCAGCGCCTCATGTACCACCGGCCGGCTCACGCCAAGGCGCTTGGCCAGTTCCCGTTCCGGCGGCAATTTCTCTCCTGCTGCAAACGCGCCCGATAAAATCAAGCCTTCAAAGCGCTTTATGCATATTGCTTTTAAACTATCTGTTTTAACAGGATCTAATCCACTCAACATCGTATTCCATTTCTCCTTATTTTGGCTGGTGGTAATACCATAGCAATCAAAAAAATCTTTTGCAAACCATTTTTTAAATTTAAATTTCCCAAAATTTAATAAGCACAAACACCAGTTAAATGATATAAAATTTGCGCCGCTGATTCCGGCACCGCCGATGTGATAAAATTGACAATCCCAAAGCGTTTTACAAAAATTACGTGCCCGTTCACTGGGGGGCAACTGCTGATGTACACCCAAACGATAAACTGTAAGCATAGGACAATTATCACAAAATGCTCGACAACCGATTTAGGCCTTTGGTCTGAAACCCCTTCTCCCTCATGGCCTATCGCCATGAAAAAATCATACTGACGACCCATTGTTTTTCATAACATTTCCGATATATTAAAATCATTATACGTTTATCCAGAAAAACACATGGAATTGTCATATCGAGCAAAAACAATTCTCTGACT
>CAZQLG010000596.1:0-1510 GCA_964594105.1 uncultured Desulfococcus sp.
TAATCATAGTCGGTTAAAGCGTACATAGGGATTATATCTTGCCGATATAAACGAGTAACAGACCGGTCAGCATGAGGACAAATCCGAACTTGCGCAGGGCATCATCCGGAATTCCAATGACTTTTTTCATCATTTGCTTCATATTCTCCGGGAACCCGAAATAGGGGAGCCCTTCAATAATCATTACCATGCCGATAACACACATAAAAAATTTCATTTTTCCATAAATCTCCATCTGTTCGAACAATTAAACGCAGGTGAATACCTGTCAAAAACAGATTAATATATCTTTCATGTAAATCAGATGTCAAAATAAAATACACTTTTATCAGTTGTAAAATTATTTTGTGTCTCATATGAGACTTTTTAATTTGCTGTAAATAAAGGTTGACGATGGATATCAATTTATCACATAAAAAAGTCTTATGTTATGAAGCGTTTTTTAAGAAAAATAATATTTTTTCTGGTGTCGGAATCAAAAACAGTAGCTTCTGACAGGTTGTGAAAATATCAATGATTGATGGCGTCGTAAAAAGTCTCATCTACTGCGTTGTAGCAATTTTTCAGCCATTCAAAATACTACATGTATGATTTTTTGTCTGAAAAATCACGACGCCTTGCCATATTTTATGGTATTGGTGGAATTTTTAACTTAGCCCTCTGGATACTTTTTACGAAAGCATTAATGATTAACGATTTACAATATATTAAGGAAAAATAATGGAATTTGAACCGGTCATCGGGCTTGAGGTCCATTCCCAGCTAAAAACCAATACAAAAATTTTTTGCTCCTGCTCCACCCAGTTCGGTGCGGATCCCAATACCCATGTGTGTCCTGTATGTTTGGGGATGCCGGGAGTGCTGCCGGTGTTGAATAAAAAAGTGGTGGAATACGCCATACACATGGCCCTTGCCACCAACTGCACCATTACGCGGGAAAACCGGTTTGCCAGAAAAAATTATTTTTATCCGGATCTTCCCAAAGGCTACCAGATTTCCCAGTATGAATTCCCCATTGCCGAACACGGGCATATCAATATTACATTAGATGACGGCACCGTCAAACGGATCGGGATTACCCGGATTCACATGGAAGAAGATGCCGGCAAGCTTATTCATGACCCGGGTCGCCCGGTGAGTATGGTGGATTATAACCGGACCGGTACCCCCTTAATCGAGATCGTTTCCGAACCGGATCTCCGCACAGCTGAGGAGGCCGGGGCTTACCTGCGGCAAATCCGCTCAATTTTAAGGTATCTGGGCATCAGCGACGGCAACATGGAAGAAGGCAGTTTCCGGTGTGATGCCAATGTATCCATCCGTCCCAAAGGAACCGAACCCTTCGGCACCCGCGCGGAACTGAAAAACTTAAATTCCTTTAAATATGTGGAAAGTGCCATTGCTTATGAGATCAAGCGACAGAAAGCCGTGATTGCCGACGGCGGCCAGGTGGTTCAGGAAACCCGTTTGTGGGACAGCGCCAAAAACCGGTCCCATTCTATGCGCGGCA
>CAZQLG010000597.1:0-1506 GCA_964594105.1 uncultured Desulfococcus sp.
TTAAACTTGTCAAAGGTGAATTAATTGTAGTGAGAAGCGGCAAGAAGATCGCCGAGATAGCGCAGACCGGAGAATATTTTGGGGAATTATCCGCCATAACCGGCAAGCCGAGGTCTGAGACAGTGATGTCAAGGGGTAATTCGGTTGTCCAACGCTTTCCGGGTGATAAGGTACCTGAGATCATTGAAAAATATCCGGAGATCACGAAAAAGTTTTTAGAAGTAAATGCCGATCGTCTAAATTATGCAAATAATATTATTGTAAATATTATGAATAAGAAAGTGCCATGAAAATAGAATGCTCGAATTGTAACAAGGTATATAAAATTCCGGACGAAAAACTTCCGGTTGGGAAAAAGTGTGCCGTTCAATGTCCGGCCTGCAAAAACCGTATCGTAATCGATTTGCGGTCTCAGCCAGAGCAAAAACAATCGCTTCAACCATCAAAGCCCGTTGAAAAAGAGAAGCCGACAGTATCGTATGCCAAAAAGCGTCCAAGCGGCATGGGTCTAAAATACGGGATTTTACGATCATTGGGTGATTTGCCCGCAATGCCTCATATTGTGCAAAAGGCTCAAGATATTATTGCAAACCCGGATTCAAATTTGAATGAACTTTCACGTCTGATAGAAATAGAACAGGCAATCGCTACCAGAGTTTTGAAATTGGCAAATTCTTCATATTACGGTTTGAGCGGAAAGGTTTTTTCGGTTCAGCATGCTTCTGTTTTGCTGGGATATAAAACTCTTGGAGAACTCATAACAGTGGCGGGTATTTCAAGCCTGATGGGTAAGAATCTGAAAGGGTACGATTTGAGTTCAGAAGATCTGTGGCGACATTCCATAGCTGTTGCCGTTGGTTCAAGGATTATTGCGAGCAGGAAAGATCCGGAATTCGGGAATGAAGCATTCTTTGCAGGACTGGTGCATGACTCGGGAAAACTTGTACTTGATCAGCATGTTTACGAGAGAAAGGACGATTTTGAGACGTTCATGGAAAATGGTCAACATACATTCCTGAGTGCTGAAAAAGAGATTCTGGGATTCGATCACTCAGAAATAGCCTTTGAATTATGTCAGAAATGGCAGATTCCTGCAAACCAAAGTATTGCCGTAAAATTTCATCATTATCCATCAAAATCCGAAGGCAATGAATTGGCTTACATACTTCATATGGCAGATTGTATCGCCATGATGAACGGATATGGAGCAGGTCAAGACAGTATGATGTATCAGATGGAAGAAGGAACCTTGGAATTTCTGGCCCTACAAGACAAAGATATAGATGACATCCAGAGTCAAATCCTGGAATCTGTTGAAAAAATGTCACAAGAGATGCCTGCCGGTTAATCGATTAGCTAAAGTTATTGCTAAAAATCAGGTCACACAACATGAAATTTCAAATATCAAGTGCTTAGACAGACATATACAAAAGCAGAACGAAACAGATCGAAAACCAAATCATCGGAATCTGTGCTGAAATTTGCCACCTTTAGGGTTCGCGCAAA
>CAZQLG010000598.1:0-1503 GCA_964594105.1 uncultured Desulfococcus sp.
GGTTTGACCCCAAGCCTCTTTGTACCTTGCCATCGAAATCTAACTTTTTACGTGTGTTGTATCAAAGAAGAATTTTAAAAAAGATAAAATTTGTGAGGACTGCCGGAAAAAATAAAAATACACCAGCCGTTTAAAATCCATCTTAATGCCCTTGTTCAGTTCTTTTTTCTCTTTTTTTAATTATAGGAATTAATGACCTTAAAGCATCATTTACTGAGTTTTCATCAGGAAAAAACTCAGCAACATCCGGATCGATGATTACGATATTCGTTCCTTTTTTGTATTTATCAGCGTATTTTCCCCTTACGCCCTTGCTAAAATCATATTCTTCCAAAACATCTGGATCATTAAACATCGGTTTCATAATAGTTCCTTTCTTTCCTGCTGGCTTTTCTTGCACTTATAATTCGAATATTATCTCCTCTTTCTGAATGCACAACAACCAACAGGTCATCATTATGGGACATTCCGATAATAACCAATCTTTCTTCTTCTTTTGAATGTAAAGGATCATCTATGGTTAATGATAAAGGGTCTTTAAAAACAGTACTCGCTTCTTCAAAAGATACGCCATGTTTTCCCAGATTGGTTTTTGACTTTTTTAAATCCCACTCAAATATTAACATACATTGCTTCCCATTCCAAATTTATATTTTTTTGTAGTGAAATAGTGATGGCTTTGAATAATTATATCATCAGATTCAAACTGATTATAAATTTCCCTGGCAAAATTCCTAACCGCTTTATCAAAAACTTCATTTCCAACAATTTCCGAAGTAAAATCATTAATCGCCCTGGCAGCTAATCTATGATTATAGTATGCCGATATTATATCCGGGTCGAACATACTTAACAGAGGCAGTAAAAACCAGGGTTCACTGGTGGTGGCAACGTGGCTGTTATTTGAAATAACACTTTGAAGAAGCGTTGAACCGCTTCTGGGTTGGGATGCGATAAAAATATTTTTCACAACTTGATGCTCTCGTAAAAAGTATCCAGATGGCTAAGTTAAAAGTCCCATCTACTGCGTTGTAGCATTCAAAAATATCTGACATTTCCTTTTGATACAGTTTTTTATCTTCAGACATCTGGCCCGGATGCTTTCGAAAAAACATCCAATAATAGATTAAACGCATTCTGACTATAATAGTCTCCAGCATCCAGATACGCGATAATATCACCCGTCGCTGTATTCATGCCTTTTGAATTCCTTTTCCGCCTTAAGCCGTTGCCTTGTTTTCGTGACCCGCGATCCTTAAGAGGCGCCAGTGTAGGGGAGGGGTTTACCCCCTCCCGCAAAATGGCGAATAATAACGGGAGGGGGTAAACCCCTCCTCTACGCATATGGCTTAAATTAATGACATTAGCGCCACAATAGAATCAATTAACAGGAAAAATGGAATGCCACGCCAACCCTTAATCACAGATCAAGGTTTGACCCCATCACGCGACCTTTTGGAATTTTGTTTCCTGGTTATCCATTTCGCTCAAGTTGAGAATAAA
>CAZQLG010000599.1:0-1503 GCA_964594105.1 uncultured Desulfococcus sp.
CGCGCCTCGAATTTGAAACTTTTTTCTTTGCCATCGGAATCCGACTTTTTACGAGTTTGTCAAATCTGATGATTGACATATTTCATTTATCGGGAAAGAATCCCGATCTACAATTTATTTTATCGGCACGTATGAAGTTATTTGAAAACCTCCTGTTACGTTTTGTGCCACTGTACTAATAAATAATTATACTCCATTAAAATTTCGCTTATGGCAAACGAAAAAGGCAGGTTCAATTTGCGCAAACTATTTATAATATTTGCTGTATTTGGCTGGAATAAATTCTTCATGATATTTGTGAGTTAAAGGCGTCCGGCCAGCTCTCCGGCCACCTTTTCCCCGGAAAGCAGCATCCCGCCGAATATCGGGCCCATTCTCGGTCCGCCGGCGGTGGCGTTGGCTGCCATCCCGGCCACATAGAGTCCGGGAAAAACTTCACAGGTATTATCAACCGTTAAATTTTCCGCCTGATCCGCCCACATGGACTTTTCGCCTTCAATCTTTCCGCTTTCCGTCATCAGTTTACCAGGCACTTTACGAACCACTACTTTCACAACTTCTGTGGCATGGCCCGTAGCATCTACCACAAACTTCGACCGGACGGTCAACGGGTCAATATGCAACCCGGCCATTTCCACCGGAGACCAGTTAATAACCAATCCGGTAATTCCCTCGGGACGCATCATCACATCTTCTACCGACACGCAGTTAAAAATGGTAAGCCCTGCCTGAACCGCTTTTGAAGTTAATGTTGAGATGGCTTCCACAGCATCCGCAGTATAATAATTTTCCTCAAATTCCCTGTACCGAATGCCGAATTCTTCTAAAATATGAATCGCATCTTTTTGCACAACGATTTCATTAAACATCATACCGCCGCCCCACATGCCGCCGCCGATACTCAATTTTCGTTCATAAAGTACCACTTTTTTACCGGCTTTCGCAAGATAGTACCCGGCGACCAGACCCGAAGGCCCGCCGCCCACAATGGCGACATCCGTTTCGAGATTATTGATTAATTTTTCATAGTATCGATCGATGATTGCTTTTGTAATGATGACTTCATCCAATGCCATTGAACTGCTCCTTTAGTTATTAAGTTATTAAATATTTTCAATTAAAATGCAGGCCTAAAAACAAAAAAACCGTTTCCCGACAAAGGGAAACGGTCAATATATGGAGCAACCCATTTTTTCCATAAAAAATAATCGTTTCCCTTCGCAGGTATTATCCTGATCAGGTTCTAAGGGTTACCCGAAATCCGGGTTCTCAGTTGACGTCAACACCCCTAACATTTTTATATGTTGTAAAATATGATCCGGTTGTCAAGAAAAATTAAAACCGGCAGGAGGCGGCATATACCACAAAAATTAAGAAATGATTAAAGATGTTAAATTTTAATTTTCTCTGTATCCTCTGTGGTGAAAAAAATGATGTGCCGCAATTTCCGTTTACAACAGCCCTTCGCTCTGGAGTGTCGTGACAATGGTATTCACCGACTTG